>JAGXLC010000078.1 GCA_018334875.1 Bacteroidales bacterium
AATCGTCAAGGCCTACAACAAAAATTTGTTTTTTGTCGGTCATTTTTTTCAAAAATTAAAAGATTAATACAATAAAAACTTAGCCCGAATAATTCAAGAATTATTCCTGTCTCCGACAGCGACTAAGGTTCACTAAAATTTTTTTCAAAAATTTAAGTTTCCCGAATCAAGTTCGGGACAGGCTACCTAAGTCGGGGTTAACCTACATTTTATTCATATTTATAAAAATTTATGAATAATGCAGGTTAGGAGGGGCAAAACTCATAAAAAAATTTGAATTTACACCTCCACCGGAAAATTTTTATAAAATATCGCTGGCAATGACTCCTTACAGGGCAAGTTTTGCCAAAAAAAGCAAGAATTTGACCGGTAAGGTACTAACATGGCAATTTTCTGATTGTATCTTTATGTTCCGGATATTTTTCAATCAATTCCTCTTGTGTAAACATCTCAAAATCTTCGAAATGGAATCCCGGAGACATATTGCAGCTAACCAATATAAAGCCTTCCGGTTCAGTTACTTCTGCCCCGAAAATGGTGCCTCCCGGTACCAACAACGACAGATGCTGATCCTTATCCGGGTCATCCCCCAGAATATGCTTTTCAAACTCACAGTGAGGGGTAAAAAAATACAGGTTCATCGGGGAGCCATAATGAAAGTACCAGTATTCATTATACTTCAATCTGTGAAACCGCGAAGGCACATGAGAAGGGAGTAAATAGAAGATATTTGTTGCCAGGTTACGTCCTTCCACCTTCTTTTGATGTCTATATGTTTCCCTGTAATAACCTCCTTCAGGATGTTTGACTAAATCCAGTTGTTCTATCCAATAATCCGCACTATTTTTATTCATCGTTTCCGTAAATTGATTCTCCTTTTTATTTTAAACACATCTTTAACATATCTCAGATAAAGTTTCAAAACAATCTGATGTTCATCCGTCAAAATACAAAGATATTAAATCAAACAATTTTAACAACTCATGGAATTTTTCCGAACGAATTCGTATTTTCGAGCACGATCATCATCATTAAGAAGAAACCTCAACCGATTTGATACGTAAGAAGGAATATATCATACTGCTTTGATAAGTAAGAAAGAATATACCATATTGCTGGGAGACGATTCAGAACTGGATTTAATGTTTGCTGAAGAGGTTTTAAAATCCCATAGCGAAAATTACGAAATCCTCATAGCTTATGACGGTTTGGAGGTTTGTGAAAAAGCAATCAGTCAATATCCGGATATAATATTCGTAGATATTAACTTGCCACAGATGAACGGTATTGATGTGATCCGTTTTCTGAAAAGCAACCACCATACCCAACACATACCCCTTCTTGTCATTACCGCCAGGAATAATTTTCAGGAGGCTTTTGATGCCGGGGCAACGGATTTTATTCAAAAACCCTTAACCAGGAATAACCTGATCATTCGAACCCGGTCGGCTTTAAACCTCGTCGATTCCTACAGGGCCATAGAAAAACAAAAACTGGAGATTGAAAAACGGAACCATAAGATTATCAGGCAGCATGAGTCAGTGCTTCGGCAAAAAGAAATCATAAACAGAAAAGACAAGGAAATTACTGCGGATTTAAAATATGCCAAGCGGATACAGGATGCAATACTGCCCAAACAATCGCTTTTCAGCGAGATATTTCCCCAACATTTCATTCTCAATATACCAAAACACTTTGTAAGTGGTGATTTTTACTGGGTTGAAAAAAAGGAGAACAAAGCGATTATTGCCGTTGGAGATTGTACCGGGCACGGAGTTTCCGGGGCACTGATGCACATGATGGCTCTCATTTTCCTCAATCAGGTCATCAAAAATAAATCCCTTGAAAATCCAAATGAAATTCTCGAAGCGCTGAGGGATTATGTGATCTCTTCACTCCATCAAACCGGAGGTCATGGAGAAACCCATGACGGCATGGATATGGCATTATGTATCATCGACTATACCCATCATATTATCAAATTTGCAGGTGCCAACAATCCGCTTTATATAGTCAATAACAAAGGATTGAGGGAGATTAAAGGAGATCGTATACCTGTGGGGATCAATTTCAATTATAATAAGCCATTCACTACACATGAGATAAAAGTGGATAAGGGAGACACCCTGTATTTGTTCACGGACGGGTTTCCCGATCAATTCGGCGGACCTAAGGGAAAAAAATTCAGGTACAAATATTTTAAGGAACTCCTGATCGGAAGCAATGGTACCGCGTTAAAAAAACAAAAAGAAATACTCGAACAAACATTTCACAAATGGAAGGAAGGATATGAACAGCTTGACGATGTCTTGGTGGTGGGTATCAAAATCGGTTAATATTGAAAATTTGAAAAATTATACAATGCAGACGCGCCTATACATAACGCTTATTTTATTTGTATGGTTATTTTTTTCAACAGGTGAGTCTGCTGTTGCACAAAGTCTGAACCCGGGGGACCAGAAGGAATTAGAAAAGTATGAAGAACAAATCACCCGGCACCGCAATGAAAACAACATTAGAAAAGAGCTGGAATATTCCAATAAAGTGGCTTTCATATACTGGCAAAACAACCTTTATAACAAAGCTAAGGAGTATTTTGAGCGTTGCCGGGAGATCAATGAAAAACTGGATAACAAAAACGGGATTAAACTGACAAGCTATTACCTGGGCATGATCTACTCTCAGAAGGAACAATACGACCAGGCACTGGAATCCTTTCAGAGGGGGGTAAAGATAAGCAGGGAACTGGATTTAAAAAACAGCATCCTGTCCGGCCTGATCAACCTGGCTCAGACCCATCAGGCAATGAATAATTTTAAACAATCCAACCAACATGCTCAGGAAGCTCTGGCATTAGCCAAAGAACAGGATGATATGAAATCCGTAAGGTCCTGTTACGGTTTGCTCTCTGAAAACTTCAAAAAACTGGGCAACTCCGAAAAAAGCATCAAATATTTTGACCTGTTCTCCTCCGTTGATAAGCACTTAAAAGAGGAAAGGATCTCCGATATCCAGAATAAATCCGAAAGTAAGGTAAATCAGGCTCAGGCTGAAAAACAAAAAACACAAGATGAACTGAACGAGGAGGTCAGTAAAAGAAAAAGAACTCAGGACAGCCTGCAAAGGGCTGAACGCATCAGTCGTGAAAGACAGATGCAACTTGAGATGAAAGAACTGGAAATCAAAAAGAAACAGGCCCAGCTTAAGCTGGAAAGAACCATCCGCAACTCCTTGATCATAGGATTTGTATTGATTGCCGGATTTTCCATTCTGCTTTATCGTTTCTACAAACAAAAGAAAAAAGCCCACAAAAAGCTGGAAGCACAATATCAGCAAATCAATGCTCAAAACAAGCAGATTCAGGAACAAAAGAATAAACTGGAAATTCAGAATAACAAATTAAACGATAGTCTGACTTATGCAGAAAATATCCAGTCTGCCATACTCCCGGTTCAATCTGAGTTAAAGAAAGAATTTGATATTTTCGTTTTATACCGTCCTAAAGATATCGTTTCAGGGGACTTTTACTGGTTTACCCAGGTACACGAAAACGGCATGCCCCGGCCGATAACATTTCTTGCAGTTGTGGATTGCACAGGGCACGGGGTGCCGGGTGCATTCATGTCAATGATCGGAAACCGCATATTCAATGAGATCATTTCTGAAAAACGTATTGTGGAACCTGCAAAAATACTTGAATTGTTGAATCAATACATTGTTGAAGCATTGAGACAAGAAACCACTGATAACACCGATGGAATGGATGTATGCCTTATCAGCATGGAACATACAGATAATCACCAAAAAATCATCCGTTTTGCCGGAGCCAAAAGGCCATTATATTATTACAGCAAAAGCGAAGGAGAAATTAATAAAATCAGAGGAGACCGATATTCTATCGGTGGAATCAACAAAAACAAAAAGGGAAAGGAGTTTACTACCAAGCAGCTAAACCTTCAAAAGGAGGATATACTATACCTGACTACCGATGGCATTTTCGATCAGGTAAATAATTCCCGGAAGCGATTTAGCAGCAAACGGTTTTTAAAAGTACTCAATCATAATGCAGGTCAATCTCTTGAAATACAACACAATGAAATGGAAATGGCTCTTGACGAATTCAAGGGCAATTCCGAACAAAGAGACGACATCACCGTACTGGGAGCAAAAATTATTTAATTCATGCAAGAAAAAGATACCATACATCGCATTAGTACCCACTTAATAGAGACAGAGCGGAGCCTGCTTTCTTACGAAGGCCCCTTCTTTATTGATTTACTGACCATTTTCGGGAATTATCTGAAAATTATGACAGAAAACCATTCTCTGATTCAAAAAAAATTATTCAAGATCTATGTGGAATTGTCCCAGAACGTCGCCTATTACGCAGAAGAATACATCACCCTCAATAGTGAATCGAAGAGAATTGGAATCGGAGAAATAAGAATTACAGAAGATGGGGATCAATACCAATTGATGACCAAAAATCTGGTAAAAACAAAAGATGCGAATGTTCTGTCACAACGATGCGATATCATCAACAATTCAGCTTTGGAAGATCTGAAATACCTGAAAAGAGAATTGCGAAAAAGCTCAGAAAGCAATAAACTCGGTGCCCGTATCGGGCTGGTTCAGGCCAGACTTATTTCCAACAATCATTTAGATTTTAATATAATAGAAAAGGACAGACATTATTCTTATTTTAAATTGACCGTAAAATTTGACAAGAATGAATAACATTAATCTTGAGCGAGAAGCTTCGGCGCCTTATTATCCCGGTATCTACTTTAATGCCGAAACAGGAGTGTGTGAAATTGAAGGTGAATCGTATATGGAAGAAGCCTATAAATTTTATCTCCCCCTTATCAATTGGATAAAAGAATTCACCGAAAAAGAAAAACGCAAATTATACTTCAATGTCAAACTAATGTATTTTAATACCAGTACCTCCAAATGCCTTTTGGACATATTTGAGCTCCTGAAAAAATATTCAAATGAAGGAGGTGAAATCGAAATCACCTGGTATTACGACCCGGATGACCCGGACATGATTGATGAAGTAAAAGACTTTGAACGCGAAGCGGATCTGAATTTCAACATCAAGGAACTACAAACTTAAAAAAACGATTATCCGTGGATTCCTTTAATCACTCCCCCGTCTACACTGATGGTTTGGCCGGTAATGTATTCAGACTCTGCCGACAAAAGCCATTTAGCCAGTGAAGCAAGCTTTTCAGGATCGCCAATAAACCCCACCTTTGTTTGGCGTTTCATTCGTTCTCTGGCTTCATCCAATGAGATATTTTCATCCTTGCTTTTTTTCTCAAATAACCTGTTAAGGGCCCTGGTATTATGGAATCCCGGTGCCAGAACATTTACCGTGATTCCCAGATGGGCCATCTCTTCAGAGAGGGTTTTGGCATAACCTACCACTGCCAGTCTCATGGAGGTGCTCAGCACCAGATTTTCTATAGGCTGCTTAACCGAAGCACTCTCTAAAAACAAAATCCTTCCGTATTGCTGATCCTTGAATTTGGGCAGAAGCATCCTGGTTAATTCCACTTTCCATTTCAAAAGGGAAGAATAGGCCTCATCCCAATCCTCAAGGGTAGTTTCCTCAATAAGTTTTGCAGGGGGACCTCCCGAATTCAGAAATATGCCATGTAGAAATCCGGAATCCGAGCTTTCTGCAATACGCCTGAGTGTGGCCGGCTCAGATACATCTCCGGCTACATAATCCACTTTCCCGGGATTTTGATCCTGAAGGCTCTGCAAATTGTCTTCATTACGCGCAACTGCAACAATATGAAACCCATCTTTTATCAGAGCCCGGGCAACTGCGTGGCCAAAACCACTGGTTGCGCCACAGACAATAAACTTACCGGCTTGATTTTGTTTGTCTCCCATAAAAATTCAGATTTAAATTCATTTTTTAATATTACTCGTATAAATTAAATTTGTTTACCAAATCACAAAATTTTGAATATATTTGTACCTCTAATTTTTGTAGAAACACAGAGAACTAATAGTCAAACTTTTAAAAAAGAGAAAAGATGGCAGAAAAAAGAGTTTACAGTTTTGGAAATAGACAAGCTGAAGGCGGAGCGCACATGAAGAATCTGCTCGGCGGCAAAGGTGCTAATCTTGCTGAAATGAGCTCAACAGGGGTGCCGGTACCTCCGGGCTTTACAATTACCACAGAGGTTTGTACTGAATACAACAAACTTGGCAGAGAAAAAATCGTTGAAGTCCTTAAGGATGATGTAGAAAAAGAGATAGCAAAGATTGAAGAACAAACCAACACCAAGTTTGGGAGTAATGAAACGCCTTGCCTGCTCTCTGTAAGATCTGGCGCAAGGGTTTCCATGCCGGGAATGATGGACACAGTGCTGAATCTCGGTTTAAACGATGAAGCCGTACAGGGTCTTGCCAAAAAAACCAACAACGACAGGTTCGCATGGGACTCCTACAGAAGGTTTATCCAAATGTATGGAGACGTGGTTATGGGGTTGGAACCCGAAAGCAAAGAAGATCCCGATCCGTTTGAAGAGATCATTGAGAATCTGAAAGAAAAGAAAGGGGTTGAAAAGGACGTGGATCTGACCACCGACGACCTGAAAAACATGGTTCAGGAATTCAAGAATATCATCAAAAAGCGCCTTGGAAAAGAATTTCCCCAGGATCCCTGGGAACAGTTGTGGGGTGCCATTATGGCTGTGTTCGATAGCTGGAATACCCCGCGAGCAAAGTATTATCGCCAGATGCACAAAATACCCGAAGAATGGGGTACTGCTATAAATGTAATGGCTATGGTATTCGGTAATATGGGAGAAGATTCCGGTACAGGAGTTGCCTTTACCAGAGATGCTGCAACCGGTGAAAATGTTTTCAACGGTGAATTTCTGATGAATGCACAGGGTGAAGATGTTGTGGCAGGTATTCGTACTCCCCAACAAATCACCAAGGCTGGATCACAGAACTGGGCCAAGCTTCAGGGAGTTTCAGAAGAAGAGAGGAAGAAAACATTTCCTTCTCTTGAAGAGATGTTCCCAGACATATACAAAGAACTGTATGATATACAGGAAAGTCTGGAAAAGCATTACAAAGACATGCAGGACCTTGAGTTTACCATTCAGGAAGGGAAACTATGGTTACTACAGACCCGTAACGGTAAACGTACCGGCGCGGCCATGGTCAAAATAGCTATGGATATGCTGGATGAAGGTATACTTGATGAAAAAACAGCCATTCTGCGAAATGAACCCAATAAACTGGACGAATTGCTCCATCCGGTATTTAATCCTGAAGGCCTGAAAGAAGCCACCACCATCGCCAAAGGCTTGCCTGCATCTCCGGGCGCTGCTACCGGTCAGCTCGTATTTTTTGCAGATGATGCTGAAGAATGGGGCAATCAAGGCAAAGACGTAATTCTGGCAAGGACGGAAACTTCTCCGGAAGACTTGAAAGGCATGAACCTGGCCAGAGGAATCCTGACTTCCCGCGGAGGCATGACATCCCACGCCGCTGTTGTGGCAAGGGGTATGGGAAAATGCTGTATTGCAGGCGCAGGCAGTGTCCAGATCAATTACCGGAAAAAAACCATGACCGTTGAAGGAAAAACCTATCAAGAAGGTGAATGGGTTTCTCTTAACGGAAGTACCGGTGAAATGTACGAAGGAAAAGTGCCTACACACGATCCCGAATTAAGCGGAAACTTTGCCCGGGTAATGGAGCTTTCCGAAAAATATGCCAAAATGGGCGTGCGCACGAATGCCGATACACCCTATGACTCCAAAACGGCCAGGGAGTTTGGAGCAATCGGCATCGGACTATGCCGGACCGAGCATATGTTCTTCGAAGGCGACCGGATCACAGCCATGCGTGAGATGATCCTCTCCACCAAGAAAGAAGACCGGGTAAAAGCATTGCACAAATTGCTCCCCATGCAACGGGAGGATTTCGAGGGCATATTTGAAGCCATGCAGGATCTGCCGGTAACCGTAAGGTTGCTTGATCCGCCATTGCACGAATTTGTTCCCCATGAAGAGAAGAATCAGCAGCAAATGGCCGATGAACTGGGTGTAAGCCTAGAAGAAGTTCAGAAAACCGTTGATTCTCTTCATGAAATGAACCCCATGCTGGGACACAGAGGCTGCCGCCTGGGTAATACCTATCCGGAGATTACTGAAATGCAGGTGAGAGCAATTATTGAGGCTGCTCTTAACCTCAAGAAGAAAGGCATCAAAGCCTATCCGGAAATTATGGTACCCCTGACCGGTATCTACGAGGAAATGAAAATGCAGGAAGACATTGCCCGGAGAACTGCAGAAAAAGTATTTGAAGAATACAACGACAGGGTTGATTACCTCGTCGGTACCATGATCGAAGTACCGCGTGCAACCGTAATTGCAGATAAAATTGCAGAATCAGCCGAATTCTTCTCCTTTGGTACCAACGACCTTACCCAGATGACCTTTGGTTTCTCAAGGGATGATGCAGGTAAATTCCTCCCCGTTTACATGAACAACGGGATCCTTAAGGATGACCCATTCCAGATTCTCGACCAGGAAGGCGTTGGACAACTGGTTGAAATGGGTACAAAACGAGGAAGACAAACCCGTAAAGACCTTAAGGTTGGTATCTGCGGTGAGCATGGCGGTGAACCCAGTTCTGTGGAATTCTGCCACGGGGTGGGCATGAACTATGTAAGCTGCTCACCATACAGGGTACCCATTGCTCGTCTCGCTGCAGCGCAGGCAGCCATTAAGGAGGAGCAAAACCAATAACAAAGACTATTAACAATAGTCAGAAATAAAATAAGAGAGGCTGTCCTATAACACATGGACAGTCTCTCTTATTTGATTTATAATCCTTACCTTTGGGTTAAAACCGAAAAGACCTAAAGATGCCATGAATTCCCATCCTCTTAAATCAAAAATCGATCTTTTGCTGAAATCAAAGGACCATGTTCTTTCTAACCTCCGGCGAGAAAAGATCATTCAGCACGTGCTGGATAACGAAGAAGCCTTCGTATCCCGGCAGGGTGCACTGGCAACCTGGACTTCCAAAGAATCCACAGGCCGAAGCCCCAGAGATACATTGATTGTTCAGAGTACTGAAAACAAGGGAACCATTGACTGGGACTCCCCCAACAACCTGTCCCTGGATGAGGAAACATTTAACATGGTGCTGCAGGATGCACGTAAATATCTGAATTCAAAGGAAAATATCTTTGTGACCGACCGGGTGATCGGTGCCGACCCGGGCTATGCCCTGCCGGTAAAAACCATTACGGATCATGCCCTTACTGCCTTATTCACCTTAAATATGTTCCGCCCTGTACCTGAAGAAATTGAACAAAGCATTTTTCACAACGAAGATTTTTACCTGATCTCCCTGCCGCACAATAAACTGGATAAAAACCGGTATGACGGGATACTGAGGAAACTGGAAGACGGAACCACCTCTGATATGATTGTGGCAATGGATTTTGAAAGAAGCATGGGCATCATCATCGGATCAGCCTATTTAGGCAGTGTAAAAAAACTCATGTTCACCGTAATGAACTACTATCTGCCCCGACATGGTATTTTACCCCTTCATTGTTCAGCCAATGAAAGCTCTGAAGGCGACTGTGCTTTGCTCCTGGGCCTTTCAGGTACCGGCAAAACCACCCTCTCCGCCGATCCCAGCCGGGCCCTGCTCGGAGATGACGAACACGGATGGAATGATAGAGGGATAGCCAACTTCGAGAATGGCTGTTACGCCAAGATGATCAATATTGATCCGGAGAAGGAACCGGAAATCTACGATGCAGTCATGCACGAGGATGAATACACCCAACACGGTACCATCGTGGAAAATGCCATGATATATCCCAACCGGGAATTTGATTTCAATGATGAACGGCTCACTCCAAATTCAAGGGCCTCCTATCCGCTGGATTATCTTCAGAATATAAAAAGTTCATCGGTTTCAGGGCATCCCAAAACCATTCTGTTTTTAACTGCTGATGCCTACGGGGTATTGCCACCCATTTCCAAATTGAACCCGGATCAGGCCATGCTATGGTTTCTTATGGGATACACCAGTAAAGTCCCGGGCACAGAAACAGGCATCACAGAACCTCAAGCCACTTTTTCCAGATTTTTCGGCCAGCCTTTCATGCCTGCCAACCCCGACGTTTATGCAGAAATGCTCGGTGAAAAGCTCAGCCGGTTCAACACAAATGTATATCTGATCAACACAGGATGGACCGGCGGCCCTTATGGCAAAGGAAAAAGAATTGACATAACCTATACCCGAAAAATGATCGACGCTGCCTTTTCAGGAATAATTGAAAAAGAAAATTTCCATCATGACGAGCTGTTTCATCTGGATATACCGGAAAATTGTCCTGGTATTCCGCGCGAAATGCTCTTCCCCGGAAACACGTGGGATGACGGGAAAGCATATGACCGGCAGGCTCAAAAACTGGCTCAAACATTCAGCCATACGTTCAATAAAAAGTACGGCAATAAAATTAAGGCAAACATAAAAAAACAATGCCCGGGGAAATAGCATGTAAAAAATGAGTCATACATAAAAACAGTGTTTACCATGATTATGAGTTTTTCGGTTGTTAATATTTATGTATTATGTTATATCTGGATCAAACATCTGGCTTGTAGCGTTGTAAAAAGTGGGGAATGGTTCCTGAAGGTTTCCGGATAACCGGAAAGTTCCAGGAACGGTTCCTGAAGGTTTCCGGACAACCGGAATGTTCCGGGAATGGTTCCTGAAGGTTTCCGGACAACCGGAAAGTTCCGGGAATGGTTCCTGAAGGTTTCCGGACAACCGGAAAGTACCAGGAATGGTTCCTGAAGGTTTCCGGATAACCGGAAAGTCTCAGGAATGGTTCCTCAGGGTTTCCGTTTAAATGTTTTCCCTGGAAAATGTTTTCTACAGGTTTAATCATACAATCTGTTCCTGAAGAAGTCTCAGAAAATAAAATTCTAAATTCTAAATCCGAAATTCTAAACAATCTGGAATAAAATGAGAATGCACCCCCAGACCCACTTAATTTCTTATTATTTTTGTAAAAGTTTTGTGCAATTGTTTGCGAACTATAAAGTTTAATTATAAGACAATTTAATTTTCAAACAAAAATTAACAAATGCTACAGTTGGTTAATATATTAATCGTTCCAGGTGCTTATTTAATCGGATCCATTCCATCCTCAATCTGGATAGGCCGGATGTTTTTTAATACAGATGTGAGAGAATATGGCAGTGGTAACGCAGGTGCCACCAATACCTTCCGGGTTTTGGGCACAAAACCCGGAATCATTGTATTCATCCTCGATCTTATGAAAGGGTTCCTGGCTGTAAAACTGGCCAACTTAAACCCCGAATTAATCTCCAACCCTGAATACTTTTTAACCTTGCAACTCATTTTGGGTGTAGCTGCCATACTCGGGCATGTATTTCCACTTTACGTCGGATTTAAGGGAGGCAAGGGTGTTGCTACCCTTTTCGGTGTTATTTTGGGGATCAGCCTCCTTCCTACGCTGATCATGGCCGGCGTTTTTTTTGTCACACTTTTTGCTACCCGCTACGTTTCTTTAAGCTCTATCATAGCAGGAATATCATTCCCCATCCTCACCCTTATCATCTTTAATTCCGATGCATTGCCCCTGGTTATTTTTTCAATAGCCATCCCCCTTCTGATCATTTTTACGCATCAGAAAAATATCGAGCGGCTCCTGCACAATAATGAATCAAAAGCCGACCTGTCCAAATTCGGACTGAAAGGAAAAAAGTAGATAATAAAAAAGCTTTTTTGTATGGTTGAAGGAAGTACATTTAGTGAAATCGCCACCATTTTGGGTTTGGCAACGCTGTTTGGCATTATTGGACTGAAGTTACGACAACCACTGGTAATCATGTTTCTCGCCGCGGGAATTCTTGCCGGGCCCTCAGGTTTGGGAATCATACAAAGCCATGAGCAAATAGAGTTATTGGCTCAAATAGGTATCACACTTTTGTTGTTTATTGTTGGACTGAAGCTCGATATGCATTTAATTCAAACAACCGGGCCGGTTGCAATAGTTACAGGCCTGGGTCAAATTGTTTTTACTTCAATCATCGGATTCCTGATAGCCATAACCTTCAATATGTCGTTACTTACAGCAGCATATGTTGCCGTGGCGCTTACTTTTTCAAGCACGATTATCATTGTAAAACTCTTATCTGATAAAAAAGAAATTGATTCGCTTCATGGACAGATTGCCATCGGCTTTCTGATCGTTCAAGATATTGCTGCAATTCTTGCTCTGGTTGGCTTGACAGCTCTGGGGTCATCAGTCGATAATGAAGGGCCGGCTTACATTTCTGCATTGATAATTGCTGCTAAAGGATTGGGGTTGTTAATGATTGTCGCCTTGCTAATGAAATATGTTCTTCCTTACCTCACCAAAAGGCTCGCCCATTCTTTAGAACTATTGACACTCTTTGCGATTGCATGGGCGGTTCTTCTTGGGGCAGGCAGTGAGATACTTGGATTCAGCAAAGAAGTAGGAGCATTTTTAGCAGGAATTTCTCTGGCATCGACTGAATACAGAGAATCCATAGGAGCTCGCTTGACAACGCTTCGCGATTTCCTTCTTCTGTTTTTCTTTATTGACCTTGGAGCAAGTCTGGATTGGAGCATTGTGGGTCCGCAGGTGAAACCGTCAATTATTCTTTCCTTATTCGTGCTTATTGGTAACCCGTTGATCGTGCTTACTATTATGGGACTAATGGGATATAGAAGACGTACTGGTTTTAAGGCGGGCCTAACGGTAGCTCAGATCAGCGAATTTTCTCTTATCCTGGCAGCCATGGGTTTAACCATAGGGCATATTACAGAAGAAACCGTAGGGCTTATAACCCTGGTTGGAGTTATAACCATTTTTACTTCTACTTATATGATCCTATATTCCGATCAGCTTTACAGGCTCCTGTCCGCTCCTTTGAAGCTATTTGAAAAACGAAATCCATACCGGGAAGCTGCCATAGATAGCCTTAAAGAAAATAAAACCCAAGACGTAATTATAATAGGTTTGGGACGATATGGGGGCGGACTGGCAAACTACCTTCTTCAGCGGAATAAATCCATATTGGGAGTTGATTTTGACCCCGGTAATCTTGATAAATGGCACAAACAGGGAGTAACCGTATTATATGGTGACATTACCGACCCGGAAATGTGTGAACATTTACCATTAAATAGTGTACATTGGATAGTCAGTACAGTACGATCAAGAGAGATGAATATAACCCTTGTCAGACATCTCAAAGAAAATAAGTTTGAAGGGAAAATAGCCTTGACAGCTTCCAGTGAAAAAGAAGCCGGTGAATTTGAAAATGCCGGAATTAATCTTGTATTGCGACCCCTTGCCGATGCAGCAGAGCAAGCGGGAGATACTTTAACTTATGCGATGGACGTCCTTCCCGAAAATCTAAATTGGCCCATTTCTTTTTTAGAAGTACGTATACGCCCGGATACTAATGTCACGGGACAAACCATAAGAGACATTTCGTTGAGACCAATGACGGGAGTATCTATTCTTGCTGTCAGGCGGAGTGGACATGTATATTTTGAGCCGGAACCGGATTTCAGGATTTCTTCAGGTGATCGTCTGCTTATTGTTGGAACTCCTGCCTGGTTAAAGGAGGCCGAAAGGTTACTCCATCAGTATGAAATGATTAAAGACAAGAAAGACGAAGCCCGATTTGAAGTTGCGGAAATAAGAGTTGCTCATGACTCCAAACTTGCAGAAAGATCATTAGCGGAACTCAGTTTTCGTCAAAAGTATAAAGTTACCCTGATTGGAATCCGGAGAGGTGAAAATCAAATAACTAAAATAGAGCCTTCAGAACGATTATTTGCCGGGGATTGCCTCTTTGTTATCGGAACCATCGAGGCGATTCACAACCTTAAGAAACAAGCACCTTTATAACGCGATGTTAAGTACTTTACCGGGCAAGTTGTGTCAATAAAAGCAAGAATTTGACCGGTAAGGATAGACGATTATTCCTTAATATGGACATCCCGCTGCGGGAAAGGTATTCTTACGCCGTTTTCCTTGAATTTTAGGTTGATTGAAAACCGCAGGTCGCTTTTGATATTTTCTACCCGAAAAGCATTGTTGGTCCAGAAATACAACTGAAAGTCAAGCGAAGAATTTCCAAAATCGTAAAACCGCACAAAGGGTTTGGGTGTATCTGTAATTCCCTCATGTTCATAAGCACATTCTTCAAGTATTTTTTTAACAAGCTCCACATCCGATCCATAGGCTACCCCCACCCCCACATAAAACCTGGTGCGCTGTTCAATGATACTCCAGTTGATTACATTTTCCTCTATAAATTTTGAATTGGGAATGATCAGAATGATGTTGTCGCGGCTTTCGATCTTGGTGGTGCGGAAGCCAATTTCCTTCACGATACCGATAATTCCATCAAGCTCTACCACATCCCCCAACTTAAGATTGCCTTCAAACAATAGAAACAAGCCTGAAATAAGGTCCTTAAATACCTGTTGCAGGCCAAGTCCAACACCGATCAGCAGGGCTGTGGACCCGGCCAGGAGTAAAGTAATTTTTATGCCAACGGTATCCAGGATCAGAAATATAACAATAATCCATATAAGATATTTAACGAGTTGAAATACCGCAAAGCCTTTTGTTTGATCCCCGGCTCTTTTAAAAAGGGATTTTTTAAATAGGCGTTTGAGGCCCCACAATATCGCAAGAGTAACCCCAACTATAACAAAAGCCATAACGAGATCATATAAAGTAATCGTCAAATTACTTGTTTCTACTAGCTTATAGCTTAATATAGAGTTTAAAACCACCATAAAATGTCTTTATTCTTTCTCAAAATTTTCTTTAAGTATTTGTCTGAGCCGGTTCGGTCCGATATTGGTTTCAAGCTCACCATGTTTCGCAAAAGAAATGGCTCCTGTTTCTTCCGATACCACAATGACCACTGCATCGGTTCGTTCCGTCAGTCCTATGGCAGCTCTGTGGCGCATACCAAACCGGGGAGGAAGATCCACCCTTTCAGAAGTAGGCAATGCACAGCTTGCAGCAATGATCTTATCTTTACGGATGATCACAGAACCATCATGCAAAGGATTGTTCTTAAAAAAAATGCTCTGCAGCAAACGATTGGATGTATCCGCATTAATAATCACCCCCGTTTTTTCATAATGATTCAGGTTATCCCTCCGGGCTATCGCAATAAGGGCGCCCGTTTTAAAGGCCGACATATCCGTACAGGCTTTTACGATCTCAGTAGTCTTTATCCTGGGCTTTGCCTTTGTTTTTAGCGAAAACAAATTGGCCAGGGAAAATTGATAATTGGATATATACCGGCTGCCTACGATAAGAAGGAACCTTCTGATCTCCTGCTGAAATACAATGATCAGGGCAATTAAACCTCCTCCGATCACCTGGCCCAGGATGGAACTGAGAAGCTCCATGTCAAGAGCTCTTACAATAAGCCACAGAAGATACAAGGAAAATATCCCAACGAAAATGTTGATGGCTACTGTTCCTTTAATGAGGTTATAAAACTGATATAACAGAAAAGCAACCAGCAGGATGTCCAAAATATCCAATATTCTTATGGTAATAAAGCCTGCAATCATATTGTTGTTAAAACCCCATTGAATAATCATTCAAAAATAAAAAAAACCAGATAAACTGGAAAGCCTAAATTCTAAATCCTAAATGCTAAATTCTAAACTCTAAACTCTAAACTCTAAATTCTAAACTCTAAATTCTAAACTCTAAATTCTAAATTCTAAATTCTAAACTCTAAATTCTAAATTCCCCGCCTGCCGGAAGGCAGGTAAATCCTATACCAATTGACTAACAATTCCCCGTTGAAGTTCGGTATTTTTCTATAAGTGTGATCACCTCTCTGGT
>JAGXLC010000079.1 GCA_018334875.1 Bacteroidales bacterium
AATGATCCAGGTTAGAATACCAAGATCATCTCCCTGTATTTCTGTTATCTGGTATGGGATATTGTGTAAACCGGAAGGGTGGGTTCAGATAGATTTCAGTCGTTCCTGAATATCTGATGGGGAGAAAACCTTTTCAACATTTCCGGGGAGGCTAAAATCGGCCTCATGAATTTTCATTCCGGCTATGAAGATTATTTGTCTGGAAAATGTATCAGAGAGTTGCTCTATATAGCGCTTTAGTTGATTTCCGCTCAAAGCAGTTGTTATGGCGGTAAACAGATAATCAGATTTGATAAGCTGGTTGGTTTCGACCAGGTCGCTGAAGGGAACGGAACTGCCCAGATAGATCACGTTTTGTCCCGCTTTTTTAATCAAATAATTATAGAAAAGAAGGCCCAACTCATGAAATTCGTCTTCCGGAAGAAAGAGGATAAAGGTTTTGGCGTCCTTACGGTCTGGTATTCTCAGGTTGTCAATGGCCACCATTATCTTTTGTCTTAAAAGATTGGAGATAAAATGCTCCTGAGCCGGATTGATTGAGCCGGTCTGCCATAACAAACCAATTCGTGCCAGGAAAGGAAAAATCAATTTGATGATGGTTTGCTCAAAACCTTCATGCATGATGGCATTGGACAATATTTGGTCAAATTTCGTCTCATCAAGCTCCACCATGGCAATTACCAGCTTCTCAATCTGGCTTTCCAGATTTATGGAATTATAAGTGAACCTCATCACTTTTTCAGTCAACTCATGATTATTGAGTTTGGATATATCGGAAATTTTCCGGCCTTCCCGGTTCAAAATGGCTATATTGAGTAATTTCTTCAAATCATGCTCAGAGTAATACCGAATGTTGGTTTGGGTTCGTTTGGGTTGAATGACATTATAACGCTTTTCCCAAATCCTGATGGTATGTGCCTTAATTCCCGATAACTTTTCCAGTTCCTTTATTGAATACCGCGACATGCATTTTCCTTATTAAATGAAACATACTGATAAAACTTTACCTTTCCTTATGGGAAAAGAACTAAACCGTTCGTTTATTTAACAATTATACAATACATTTGTTTAAGCCATAATCATTCTATTTAGACATAGCGACCCTAAAAACCAATAAGATCAGAATAAATATATTTTGCTTGACATTCAGGAATTTTATCGTTATAACAATTGCAATGCATGTATTTTTTAAATAAATTTCGCTACAAATATCATCATTTTAGTTTGAAAACTATAAAAAGGGATTAAACAATGCCTCCTTTGTAAGAAAAAAAAGATTTATTTGGCTTTATATGAAAAAGATAACCCTATTCTGGTTCAGAAGAGATCTCCGCTTGGATGACAATTGTGGATTATATCATGCCCTTAAGGAAAATGAACGGGTTTTGCCGGTATTTATTTTTGATACCGACATTCTAGACGGGCTTGAGCAATTATATGACGGTCGTGTTGAATTCATTTATAACCGGCTCAGGCAACTGAAAGCCCATCTGGAAAAACAGGGTACTTCATTGAAAATATTGCATGGAAAGCCCCTTGATCAGTTTGGCTTTTTGATACGGGACTATCCAATAGAGCAGGTTTATTTTAATCATGATTATGAGCCATATGCCATCGCCAGAGACCTTAGAATTTTCCAATTTTTAGAGAAAAATCATATCCAGGTAAAATCCTTTAAAGATCAGGCCATTTTTGAAAAAGAGGAAATCGTGAAAAAAGATGGAAAGCCTTATACAGTTTACACTCCTTATATGAGGAAATGGAAGGATCAGCTCAGCAAGGAGTCCACGGTCCGATACGCTGCCATGGATTATCAACATCGGTTTATCAAAACAAAGCCCTATAACTTTCCTTCCATGGATGAAATGGGATTTAAAAAAACCGGCATGTCTTTTCCACCGGGTGAATTAAATGAAGAGGTGATCTCCAATTACCATCTGAACCGGGACTATCCTTATCTTGATGGAACCACACGATTGGGCATTCACTTGCGATTCGGCACCATAAGTATACGGCAGGCAGTTGAAAAGGGTCTCAGGCTAAATGAAACGTGGTTGAATGAATTGATATGGAGAGACTTTTACATGATGATCCTGTGGCATTTTCCTCATGTAACCGACCACTCATTTAAGCCTCAGTACGATGAAATAGAATGGCGCAACGATGAAGAAGATTTCACCGCATGGTGTAGCGGGAAAACCGGATATCCTATTGTAGATGCCGGCATGCGTCAATTAAACCAAACAGGATACATGCACAACCGAATACGGATGATTGTGGCTTCTTTTTTAACCAAACATTTGCTGATCGACTGGCGATGGGGTGAATCTTATTTCGCAGAAAAATTGCTTGACTATGAACTTGCCTCCAACAACGGCGGATGGCAATGGGCTGCCGGCAGCGGCTGTGATGCGGCACCCTATTTTAGAATTTTCAACCCTTACCGGCAAACCGAGAGATTCGATCCTCAATATCGGTATATTGAAAAGTGGGTGCCGGAATTCAGGGATCCGGGATATGAAAAACCAATAGTAAGTCATAAATTTGCTCGTGAAAGGGCTCTGCAGGTTTATGGCAAAGCACTAAAAAAGGATAAATTATGAAGATACTGGTAATCGGCGCCACGGGGTTTATAGGAAAACCGCTGGTTGAAAAATTATTGGAAAGAAATCATGAAATATACATTTTTACCCGGGATGATCAAAAAGCACGCCGGCTTTTCGGTGACAGGGTTTTTATTCAGCAGTGGAAAACCGATGAATACATTTTATTGCAGGAATATGCCCACAAAGTTCATATCGTCATCAACCTGGCTGGAGAGAACCTGGGAGGCAAACTCTGGAAAGGGGATCAGAAGCGAAAAATCCTTTCAAGCCGGGTAAATATTGGCAAAGCCCTTAGTTTTGCCCTCAAACAAAGCGAAGATAAACCTTACCTGCTCATTCAGGGTTCAGCCATTGGCTACTACGGATTCAGCGAAGACCAGACCTTTACGGAGCAATCTCCAACGGGTGAAGGTTTCTTGCCCATGGTGGCTCAACAATGGGAAGATTCGGTCCGAAATGTAAAAGAGGATAATACCCGAAAAATATTCGTACGGACGGGGATTGTCCTGGGCAGAGAAGGCGGTATATTGCCCCAAATGATGAAATCATTCAGGTTCTTTGTTGGAGGGCCGCTGGGAAGTGGAAAACAATGGCTTTCATGGATCCATATAGATGACGAAACGGAGGCCATTGTCAAACTTGCAGAAACAAAAGGACTGGAAGGCCCTTACAATCTGACCGCACCCAATCCTGTCACCATGCAAGAGTTCGCCACAACGCTTGGTAAAGTCATGAACAAACCTTCATGGCTTCCCGCCCCGGCTTTCTTTCTAAAGATGACTCTGGGGGATATGGCCAAAGAAATGATATTACAAGGTCAAAAAGTAATGCCTGATAAATTAGAGAAGATCGGTTATGAGTTTAAGTACAAAGATCTGGAAAGTGCCCTCAGGGACCTGTTGAATCGCTAAAAATCAAATTCCAGTTGGATGGGTTGTTCTTTACGCTCGTTATTTAACTGAGAAACTGAAAGCCCCAACAATCTGATCTTCTTATCTCCAAAATCCAGATGATTGAATATCTCTTTGGTGGTATTGTGAAGGAGATTAAAATTATGGATGGTTTCCGGGAGGGTTTTACTGCGGGTTATTTGCTTAAAATCGCTGAACTTCACCTTTAATGTGAGGGTTTTGCCATATGATGCGGAACGCTCCATTCTCTTCATAAGCTCTTTCTCAATATGATATAAGGCTGTAATGATCTCAAAACGGGTTTGGAGGTCTTTATCAAAAGTACGTTCGGTACCTACCGACTTTCGGATGCGCTCGGGGTTGACTTCCCTTTCATCGATGGCACGGGAAATGTTGTAATAATGCAACCCCACTTTGCCAAAATATTTATTAAGCCACGCGAGGGATTTTTGTTTCAAGTCAGCACCCGTATGAATGCCGAGTTGGTGCATCTTTTCAGCGGTTACGCTGCCTACTCCGTGGAATTTCTCTACGGGAAGCTCAGCGACAAATTCTTCGGCTTTTTCGGGTGGAATGACATACAATCCGTCCGGTTTATCATAGTCAGAGGCAATCTTGGCCAGGAATTTATTTATGGAAACACCGGCTGAAGCCGTTAACCCTGTCTTTTCGCGGATCCTTTCCCTGATTTCTTTAGCAATACGGGTTGCACTATCGATATTTTTCTTGTTTTCGGTGACATCCAGGAAGGCTTCATCCAGAGAAAGGGGTTCCACCAGGTCGGTATAGTCAAAGAAAATCTCCATGAACTCCCTTGATACAGCTTTATACACATCCATTCGGCCCGGCACAAAAATTAAGCCGGGACATTTTTGTCTGGCTATTTTAGAAGACATAGCAGAATGAATGCCATATTTCCTTGCTTCATAGCTCGCTGCGGATACTACTCCCCGCTCACTGCCTTTACCAACCGCAACAGGCTTTCCCTTCAGTTCCGGATTATCCCGTTGCTCAATAGAGGCATAGAAAGCATCCATATCTATGTGTATGATCTTTCTTACCAAGCAAAATCTTTTTAGCTGTGTTTCACTTTAAATTATGATACGAATCGAGCAGAAGATAAGCACCAAATAACAAATACCAAAATCCAAATAATATTCAAATTCCAATGATTCAAATATTCAAACTTAGCTATTCTTGTTTCGAAATTGAAAAATTGATCATTGGTTATTATTTGGAATTTGTTTTTTGTTATTTGAAATTTTTAATAATTTATCCGGATCAGATAATTCAGGAATTAAGTCGTATAAACTGAGTTAAACATAACATAATCCGTGGTAATATCCGATCCCCAGGCTACGGCTTCAGCCTCTCCTCTGTTCAGACTGAGATGTACCCGGATGTGAGACTCCCTCAGCATTTTCTTCATCAGATTCCGGTCGAAATCTACCGGTACACCCTTATCCAGTATCCGGATCAACTCTTTCTCGTTGCCTATATAAAGATCAACCTGAGATACGTCAAAATGAATTCCTGCATTTCCTGCAGCCATAATGATCCTTCCCCAGTTCGGATCGCGCCCGAACATCGCCGTCTTGACAAGCAGGGAATCTGAAATGGTGCGGGCCAGCTTTTTGGCTGTCTGGTATGAATCAGCGTTTGTTATCTTGTATTCAATAAATTTGGAAGCGCCTTCGGCGTCCGATATAATCAGTTTAGCCAGATGCAGCATCATCTCCGAGAGATGCTCTTCAAAAATCTTAAAGTTGGGGTCATCTTTCGATTTGATCTCATTGTTTTCAGCCATTCCGTTTGCCAAAACCACCACCATGTCATTTGTTGAAGTATCCCCATCTACGGTAATCATATTGAAGGATGTTTCCACTGCCTTTTTGACGGTTTCATCCAGCAGGCTTTTATCAATAGCCGCATCGGTAAAAATAAAACACAGCATGGTAGCCATATTCGGATGGATCATCCCGGAGCCTTTGGCAATTCCGGCGATATTCACCTCTTTTCCATCCAGATCAAAACTAAGGTGTCCTTCTTTGGCAAAAGTATCCGTGGTTAATATGGCATTTGCGGCAAAGCTTCCTGCTTTAGGGCTATTGGAAAGCTTGGGAATATTCTCCTTAATTCCCGTCACAATATCTTCCGTGGGAAATGTTCCACCGATCAAGCCGGTTGAAGCCACCACCACCAACTCTTTATCGATTTCGAGGCCCTCGGCAGTGGTTTGAGCCATGGCCTCTGCTCCTTCGTAGCCTTGTTCTCCCGTACATGCATTGGCATTACCTGAATTAACAACAACAGCCTGTGCCCGGTTATCATGAAGGTGTTTCCTGGTCAGTTTTACCGGTTCGGCTACTACATCATTCAATGTGAATGTAGCTGAAGCATTCGCAGGAGCTTCGGAAAAAATGATGGCCAGGTCCCGCCGCATGGATTTGATTCCGGTGTGGGCTCCCCAGCACTTTATTCCTTTAACACTGGTAATGTTATTCAGAAGATCATTGGTATTTACCGATTTGTTACTCATAATCCAAGGAAATTTTTATTAATGGTACATAGTATTTATCAGATTGCAATCAAACAGGATTGCATTTGTTGTTTCAGTCAACCGTTTTGAATTAATTGTTATACAAGAAAAACAAATATCGTATCCTATATTTCATTTACGGCATGATTGGGATCAAATCAAGGGCTTCCTTCTCCTCAAATCCCAGCATAAGGTTCATATTTTGAACAGCCTGCCCCGCAGCTCCTTTAACAAGATTATCAATGGCCGTAAATACCAGAATATTGCCCGTCCTTTCATCAAAATAAGCGGCTATATCCGTGTAATTGGTACCCCTTACCTGCTTGATTTCAGGAGGCTTATCACGAAGCCTGATAAAAGGCTCCTCTATATAATAACGCTGGTATAATGCTTTTACTTCTTCGTCCGATATTTTTCCTGCAGGAATGGCATAAATGGAAGTCAAAATGCCCCGGTCTACAGGCAAAAGATGGGGGGTAAACTGAACGGTACTTTTCTCCCCCGATGATTCGGTTAATATTTCCTGTATTTCAATGGTGTGGCGGTGGCTTTTCAAACCGTATGCTTTAAAATTATCGTTCACATTGGGGAAATGGGTCACTGTTTTGGGCTTCACTCCGGCTCCTGTTACGCCGGTTTTCGCATCCACAAATATCCGCTGAGGTTGAATCAAACCTTCCTTTAGCAGTGGATAAGCACCCAGGATCGCACCGGTAGGGAAACAACCGGGATTGGCCACAAGTGCGCTCTCTGCAATATGTTCCCGGTATAATTCCGGAAGACCAAAAACGGCCTCTTTAAAACCTTCAGGGTAGGAGTGTTCTATATTATACCATTCATAATAACTATTCGGAGAGCTGAGCCTGAAATCCCCCGAAAGATCAATGATCTTAAACGGATGGTCTTTCCATTTTTTTACATATTCCATAGACACTCCATGGGGTAATGCCAGAAAAACCAGGTCCGGATGGTAATTTCCGATATCCTCTGCAGAGCTTAATTCAATATCGCATATTCCCTGAAATTGAGGATGGATGTCGGAAAACTTCTTACCCTGATAAGTTTCCGATGTAATGAGCTCTATCTGAATCTGCTTATGGAAAGCCAGGATTCGCACCAGCTCCGACCCTGTATATCCTGTGGCCCCTATGATCGCTACTTTTTTCATATTACATTGATTCTTTCAGTGATTGATACATAACGTCCAGTACGGTATTCAGCTCGTTATAGGTGATGTTTAAAGGAGGGACAAAGCGTAACACATTATCGGCCGTTGCGTTTGCAAGCACTCCTTTATCGAGCATTCTGGTTACAATGGGCTTGGTCTCAAACTCAAATTCAATCCCGATCATCAGGCCCAAACCACGAACTTCCCTGATCCCGTACTTTTTCGGCTGGTTGTTAAGGATCTGGTTTTTCATCCATTCTCCTTTTTCCGCAGCCTGTTTGGCGAGTTCTTCATCCTCTGTTACCTCAATAGCTGCAAGCGCCGCGGCAGTAGCCAGCGGATTGCCGCCAAAGGTAGTACCATGGTCGCCGAAACCAATCACTCCGGAAACTTTCTCATTAGTGATAATGGCACTGATGGGCACTCCACTTCCCAAAGATTTGGCAGAAGTAAGAATATCCGGCTGTACACCGAAATGTTCTTTGGCGAAAAATTTGCCGGTTCGCGCCATGCCACATTGAATTTCATCAAAGATCAGCACTATGTTCTCTTGATCACATATTTCCCGCAACTGCTTCATAAATGTTTTATCGGCTATATGGATTCCGCCTTCTCCCTGCACGGGTTCAATGATGATGGCTGCCACATCACTGTTAACGGCTTCTTTTACAGCCTCTATATCATTAAAAGGAATCATACGGAAGCCTTCGGGTATGGGTTCAAAACCTTCCTGCATCTTCTCTTTGCCCATAGCAATGGTAGCCAGGGTCCGGCCGTGAAAACATCCGGAAAAACTGATCACCGTACCTCCCCGATTGTGGGTATGGGCATATTTTCTTGCCAGTTTAACCGCCCCTTCATTGGCTTCGGCACCACTATTGGCGAAAAAAACCCGATCTAAACCACTTATTGCTGCCAGTTTCTCTGAAAGAAGGGCCTGCGGCTTGCTTAAATAAAAATTGGAAATGTGTATGAGATCTTCCGCCTGGCTCTGAATCGCTTTTACGATGTGTGGATGACAATGTCCTGCACTGTTTACTGCAATTCCTGCCATGGCGTCGATATATTCCTTGCCGTTATCATCCCACACACGGCTTCCTTTTCCCTTGATAAGGGTAACCGGAAACCGATTGAATGTCGGTAGATAATACCTTTGATCCAGCTCCTGATAATTGGTTTTCTTCTTATCCATATAAACTGATTGATTTTATTTGACAAACCGGGTTCCCTGAATGTTTTTTGTTTCTTTGATACTTTCCATCAGGCGTTCGGGCTTTTTCCCATTGATGATCAATGCTGATTCGGCTCCGTTCTCAATGGCTGTTTTGCAGGCTTCCGTTTTGGGTATCATGCCGCCTTTAATCACATCCCCGTAAAGGCTGTCCATTTCCGTTATCTTTAATTCCCTGATCAATGATGAAGGTTCGGAAGGGTCTTTCAGCAACCCGTCAACGTCGGTAAGCATGATAAAGTGTTTTGCTTTTAATGAGCCGGCAAGATATCCGGCAAACATATCGGCATTTACATTGTAATCCGCTCCATCCTCACCGGCAGAAATGGTTGAAACCACCGGGATAAAATCATTGTCCAGCAGAATATCCAGAAGGGAGGTATCAATGTTTTTGACATTCCCCACATATCCTATGTCAACCTGATTGCCATCCTGATCGGTATGGTATCTTTTTTCCACCTGCACCATTTTGCCATCCTTACCGGACAGGCCAACAGCTTTAAGGTCCTGTTCATTCAACAACCGAACCAGTTTGCTATTTACATGACCTTTGAGTGCCATTTCGATGTATTTCATGGCTTCGCCGCTGGTCTTCCGGTGGCCCTCTATAAATTCCGTGTCGATACCGGCCAGCTTAAGGGTATCCTCAATAAACGGTCCTCCGCCATGAACCAAAACCACATGATACTCCTTCCTGGTGAGTTGATATACTTCATTCAGGAGCTCACGGGTTACTGCATCATCCAGCATGGCATTACCGCCATACTTAATAAGAACCACACCAGTGGCCTGGTTTGCTTTCATCATTGTAACAAGATCATCGTATATTTAACAATATCATGTAATAAGGTGGTGTTTGCCGTCCACCTTATTTCAATTAAGGACAGAATAATTCCGTTACCTTACCGGGCAAGTTTTGCCAAAAAAAGCAAGAATTTGACCGGTAAGGTACTCATGTTCCCGGATTACAATATACCTGCTATAATCGGAGCGAAAGTTAAACAAATTCCTCTAACCATACAAAAAATCAACCTCTTTTGATCTCAAAATCGAGGCCCAGCTTGTCCGCGAGTTCACCAAGATCTTTTTCCACAGAATTCAGGAGTTCAATGCCTTCCCGATTCGTTTTTTTCTCCATTGCCCTCTCCGGATCACCCGGTATCATTACCTCAGGCTCTCCATCTATGTTTTCTGCCTTTCGGAAAGTTTCCATCCATTTGTCCATTCTGTTTTTGAATTCCTCTTTCTCCTGAAATGCATCAATACGCATGGCACCGAAAAAATGGCCCAGTCCTTCTCCTACCTGTTCATCCGGTGGTGAAAGGAAGGGCACCTGAGGGGGTACGAAGGGCCCGAAGTTGGCACCGGAAAATACGGCAGAAAAGATATCCACAATGGAATTCAGGCAATACCCTTTGTGACTTCCGTGCGCACGATCGCTGCCCAACGGAAGAATTGCCCCTCCCTCTTTGATGACATCCGGATCTGTAGAAGGCCGGCCTTCGGCATCCTGTACAAGCCCTTCTTCAACAGATTCCCCCTGTCTGCCTTTTATGGTAAGTTTGCCCCTGGCAATGGGTGTTGTGGCAAAGTCGGCAACATACGGAGGATATTTACCTGCCGGTATTGCCACAGCAACAGGATTGGTGCCCAGCAACCGGCTTTTGGAAAAGGTAGGAGCCACAAACGGATTGGCATTGGTCATGGCGATGCCAATCATGTCTTCCTCCAGGGCCATCATCGAATAATAACCCGCTATACCGAAATGATTGGAATTTTTAGTGGTAACCCATCCGGTACCTGCCTTCCTTGCTTTTTCAATGGCAATTTGCATAGACCGTTTGGCTGCCACCATTCCATAAGCACCGCCACCGTCAACTACTGCAGTACTGGGCGTCTCCCTGATGGTTTGTATTTCCGGCCGCACGTTGATCCTGCCCTTTTCATGCATTAAATAATAATTCTTGATCCGGATCATGCCATGGGAGGATATCCCCCTTCGTTCTGCAGCAACCAATATATCTGCTATTGTTGAAGCATCATCCTCAGGACAACCCAGCTTGCTGAAAAGCCGGAAGATAAAATTCCTTAAATAATCTGCTGAATACATCATGCTTAAATTTGTTAACGAACGTCCTTATAAAATGAGTTGGCCTGATCCGTAGCCGTTATTTCAATATTATTCAGATTCACATGTTTGGGCTGATTGACTGCAAATAGTATCACTTCGGCCACATCATCGCCGGTCAATGGAGTAAAGCCCTTGTAGGCTTTTTTTGCTTTCTCTTCATCTCCTTTAAACCTAACCAGAGAGAACTCGGTTTCTACCATGCCCGGCGAAATATTGGTAACCTTGATCTTATCCTTCAGCATGTCTATCCGCATGGCTTTTGAAAGGGCTTCTACTGCGTGTTTTGAGGCACAATACACATTGCCTTTTTCATAAACTTCATGACCCGCTATGGAAGCAACATTCAGAATGTGCCCGGAACCTTGTTCGATCATCCGCGGAGCAATCTTTCGCGTGATGTAGAGAAGCCCCTTAACATTGGTGTCGATCATCCGTTCCCAGTCATCAATCTCACCCTCCTGTATATGACTCAATCCCGCAGCCAGTCCTGCATTGTTGATCAACACCCGGATGTTTTTCCACTTCTCGGGGAGGCTGTCAATTGAGTTAAACACCTCATGTTTGTCTCTTATGTCAAAGCTCAGAATATACGCCTGGGCGGAGTAGTTTTTTTCTATGGCTTCTTTGAGGCTTTCAAGCCTTTCACTCCTTCTTCCTGTAATGATTACACTCCACCCATTTTCAGCCAGCTTCAGCGCTGTGGCACGGCCTATTCCTGCTGTGGCTCCTGTAATTAGTGCTATCCTGCTCATATCTTCAGTATTTTTTTGGGTTCGGATGCTAAAATAAACAAAATTATAGGAAGAATGATGGATCGAACATTTCTTCGCTACCATTGAATATTTTTCCGGTACAACCGCATTTTTTATCGGTACAAACGGTTTATGCTTCGGTACACTCACATTTTATTCCGGTACAATCGCGTTTTTCTCCGGTACAGTCACATGTTTTATGGGTACAATTACATTATCTTCCGGTACATTTAAATTTTTGAGCGGTACAATGGCATATTCTTTCGGTACAATCGATATATTTCCGGTACAATGGGTTTCTTCGCCGGTACAATAGATCATTTTCCCGGAAAGCAAGGGATTTCTGCTGGTACAGGATAGTTTTTTACCGGTGCAAAGGAAATTATTATTGGTACATAGGGATTCTATCGTGGAACGCACCCGTCCGACCGACATGCATGTATTCGGAATTTTTTGGATAATCTTTATTCATCCTGGGAAACGTTATTCTTTTTTAATATCTGATAATCGGTCAGAGGGAAGCACCCGTCGGACCGACATGCAAGCATCTGGATCTTTTGGAATAATCTTTATTATACCCGTGAAGCCAAATGCTTTGCTAATATCAGACAATCGGTCAGACGGGGAGCATCCGTCGGAGTGGAACATCCTAATGGCCATAAATGACAATTATATTCCACTGCAAACTCCAGGTTTCAGGAACTGCCAACTTATCGATGAATGACCACAGAATGACTGTAAAATATCTCTGCCAACTGTAGCTTTCAGGTTTTGCTCCCGCAGAATGCGGGACCCATTGCCAACTTCTTCCTCAAACCCTTTCTAACAACTCAATGACCCTTGATTCTTCTGTCAACTGAGGCATTTGGTTTGCCAACTGCCCGTTGCCCATTGCCAACTAAACTAATTGAACCAGTACGACAGCTTGGCTACCAGCGCCCGGTTCTTTTCCCTGAAATTTTCCGGGAAATAGTTATCGGTGTAAACGATGTACAGATCGGATACGGGAGCATAACGCCACTGAAAACGGATGTTGGTGTTGATGTTGTCGATTTGCTCGTTATACTGCCAGAAAACCGTCAGGAAAAGGCTTCGCGTAAATGTAAGGTCAAATTTGGGTCCAAGCAGCCAAAACGCTACATCTTTATAGGGTTCCGGGAAATCCAGATCGTTGTACTCCAGGTTGAGGCTTATGCTGCCATAGGGCTGAAGGCGATACTTGAGGTTTCCCTCTACATAACCCCGCTTTCCGTGAAAAAAGCCTCCATAGCCGGCTGTTAGATCATAATTCAGCAGGCTGCGGGGATCCGACTCATATTCGATTTCAGCCTGATCCCAGCTATAATCCGTATTTGCAGCAAGGGTATCCCCTGTAGTATGGGTAGGATCAAAAGGATTCCGGAGTTTAATATATTCCCTTCTATAGTTGAGGGAAAGATTGCTCCGGTCGAGAAATACAAATTCATATTTGAACTGAATGGTTCGGTCGGTCAGGTTCCACTGCGGGTCAAAGATGGATTGGTACAGCACGTCGGGACCGTGGTTGGCGATCTTTTCTGAAGCGGGATAAAACTTATATTCAGCACGCGGAGCAAGCAGGTGGTATCCTGTTCTTCTGATGTATCCTGTTTCAGCACGATAGTCGTCATCTACGTAATCATAGGCCCAGTCCAGATCCCAGTGTTGGGTTGAATAATTGACTGTGGCCGAAGCCGCCTGCCCGTTGGAAAGGCCGTCAGGTGTAACCGAGCCATGGTAGAAAGCCTTTCCGTTCCACCGGTTGTTGGCACTGGCCAGATTATAATCTACGCCAAATACCCGGTTGAAGCGGTTATCATCCTCAAATCTTTCCTTACCAGTGGGTACGGTGAGCTGTTTGTTGATGAAGAATGCCCCTACATTGGAACGTGAAAACACCTGATGTTGCATTGTAGCCACCGTATAGTTGGCTGCCGGCACGTCGCCCCGGGTTCCTGTCTGCATGTTCATAAGGCCAATGCGCATGTCTTCATTGAGCTTTCCGCTAAGCCGGGCTCCGGCCTGAACGGGATTTGTCAAACCAATGCGTCTTGAGAAGAATGGCCGGATGTTTTCCTTGCCATAACTGGTAAACAGATCTTTATTTTCCAGAAAGAACTGTCTTTTTTCCGGGAAAAAGAGTTCAAACCGATCGAGATTGGTCATCTGCTCATCCACTTCTACCTGCGAATAGTCAGGATTCACCGTAAGATCAAGTGTAAGATCGGTACTTAGCGAGACGTTGGCATCGAGGCCGGCCTCACCGGACCATTCGCTGTCTCCTCCCTCCAGATGATCTTTGGAAACCTCTCCCATCACATAGGGTATCAGGGAAACATGCATTTTGGGATCCGGAGGAGCTTCCTCAAATATAAGCGTTCCTGTAAAGGCCAGGCTTGCTGTGGGGAACTGCCTTGGAACCGGTGCCCAGCTCGATTTTTCATTTTCCTTAAGATCCAGCCTGGAGAAGTTGATCCCCCACTGTTTAACTCCCTCCTGGTATTGAAGGTTCTTGAAAGGTATGGCCATCTCTATGGTCCAGTAATCCTCATATTCGATTACCTCCATCTCCCATTTGCAATCCCAGGCTAGTGAAACGTCGCCACCTTCAGACTGCAGGCCATCCCACTTGGCACCCCCAGCGGAGGCACCAAAGGAAAAACCATTGGTCTGGTCGTTATAGGTATCCATGAAGAGAAGGAAATTGTCGTTCTTGCCAAACTCAAAATCACGCCGCAGTGATTCTACGATATTTTCACCCGGCATGCTTTCATAACATTTCACCCCAAAATAGATGTTCTCATCGTCATAGGTCAACCTGACGGTGGTTTTGGCATTTGCATAACCCGTATCGATAGGCAGCACACGGTGAAATGCATCGGCCACCTCAGATTGTTGCCATGCAGATTCATCCAGTCTGCCATCAATGGTAATGTCCTCATTGGTCTTTTTAATCCTGATCTGATGGGTCTGGCGATTGTTGCTCATTTCAGAGTCAATGACCTGCTGCCCGATTGCCTCATTGGCGACAAAGGCAAGTAAAAATAAAAACAATGTTCTCATGTTCATGCATAACCGATTTTAGGTACCCGACAAAAATCAATGCCAGGCACAGATTACATTATATTCTGACCGATAAACAAAACTATTGTCAGGGGCCAAATTTGAAAAATTCCAGGGAAAAATCACCAAGGTTAAAAAAACTTTTAGTTATCTTACACTTATTTAACTGAAGCATAGATTATATCTCAACATAAATAAATACTTGCCTGCTCCGGCTGTTGTCAAACCTGCATTCCGAATGGTTTGCAAAACGGGCTGTCATTAATACGGTTATATCTGCACACTACCCGTATTTCTGTGCAGAAGGGTTGCAAATCATCATATAAAGTTTTATCTTTAACAAACTCAAAAATCATTAAACGGCTATGAAAACACAACCATTAATTTTTCGGCTACAACTTATTTTTTTGGTAGTTATTACGGGCTGCCTTGTCATTTCATGCAGTAAACAAAAACCAACTTATGAACCAACGTGGGAATCGCTTGAGCAACATGAAGTCCCGGACTGGTATGACGACGCCAAATTCGGAATTTTTATTCACTGGGGGGTATATGCCGTACCTGCCTGGGCTCCGGTTGGGGGCGAATCATCTTCCAGCCAGTACTCAGAGTGGTATCCTTTTCACATGTATGTTGAAGGAGATACTACCTACGAGTATCACCGGCAACATTACGGGGAACTCTCGGAATTCGGTTACAAAGATTTTATCCCGATGTTCACGGCAGAAAAATGGGATCCCGACCGATGGGCCCAATTATTCAAGGATGCAGGAGCCCGGTATGTGGTTCCCGTAGGTGAGCATCACGATGGCTTCCCGATGTGGGACAGCGATCTCACTGAATGGGATGCCAAAGACAAGGGACCCAAACGGGATATCATCGGCGAGCTGGCCAAGGCTGTCAGGGAAAGGGACATGAAGTATGCCCCCTCGTATCACCGGATGATGAATTATTATGATCCCAGCTTTGAAGACGGGCATTTTAACAATCCCCATTTTTCAGAAGACGGCCCGGACAGCATCTTCGTAAAGAACTGGAAAGAACGATGGGAAGAACTGCGCGACAAGTACAAACCTGCCATCATGTGGTTCGACGGTGACTGGATGGAACCTGTAAAAGTTTGGGGAACCAAACAGGTGATGGCCGATTACTACAACACCGCTCAAAGCTGGGACAAAGAAGTGCTGGTCAACGACCGCATGGGTGAAGTCAGAGGAGAACGGGGCGATTTTTATACCACCGAATATGAATATGGCATTCAGACAGATACCCTTATTGAACACAAGTGGGAATCCTGCCGGGGTATTGGTGGATCCTTCGGATA
>JAGXLC010000080.1 GCA_018334875.1 Bacteroidales bacterium
CGCAGTATGCAAGTAGATGACTGAATTTGGATGTTTTGGTTATTGGATTTTCGAAAATTGAATATTATTTGATATTTGGTATTTGAAGTTTGGTGCTTTATCTAACCCGAATTATTCAAGAATAATTCTGACGCTATTGAAAAACCTGGCTTTTTGCTTCAATAAATTTCGCAAAAAGCCGGTTTTTCTAATGCGGGGTTGCCTGCATCCATCCCGCAAACCCTCCCGCATTCAAAAACTTTACCGCTTTTTCAGCGGGATTCGTTTTTGAATAATGCAGTCTAATGCACCTCCATCTTATTATCTTTCCGATTCGTATCCGGTATCTTATCGCTTCCCAGCTTTATGGAATCTATCCGTCTTTGGTCATTTATCTCAATTTGAAACCGGTTACGTCCGTCTTTCCATATATCCATTGGTTCACTGTAGATTTTGGTTTCTCCTCCCGCAAACTTAACTTCCAGTCGAACCGGCACAGGAAACCGGCCTTTCTTCTCAATATTTACGCGTGTGTTGGTTTCTGTTTTTTCCACATCCGATATTGCCAGATCGGGATAGCCGAATTCAAAGAACCAGGGTTTCCAGAACCAGCTCAGATCCTGGTTCAACACATCCTCAAAAGTAAAGAAGAAATCGTAGGGTGTGGGATGTTTTTTGGCCCATCGCTGAATATAGTGTGTCAAGGCTTTGTGAAAATCTTCTTCACCCAAATATCTCCACAACATATAAAATGCAGCGGCAGGCCGCTGATAGGCATGAAGCCGGTAAGCTGAATAATCGCTGATCAGATAGCTTTTCACCATCAACGGCACTTCCCTGTAGTTACCGGCATGCCTTTCATATTGACTAATCATCCCGGAGAAAGGATCAAAATCTTCTACAAGGGCTTCTTCAACCATTCTTGGTAAAAACGTGATCAGACCCTCATCCATAAAGGCATAATATGATTCATTGGTCATCACATAAAACGGGAAATAATTGTGACCAATCTCATGAGCCGTGAGATAAACCGTTCCCTGATAACTCCCTATCGCCCCGTCATTGATCATCATGGGAAATTCCATACCCCCGCTCCCGTTGAAAGCCGTTAACTTAGGCCAGGGAAAAGGAACGCCCATGATCTCTTCGGATAATAATCGAATGCTCTCTCGTCCGATCTCAGCCACCTGATCAAAATACGAAGCACCTTCCTCATAAACTGCACTTACAAAGGTTCTTCTTCCGGTTTGGGGGTCCACCTCCACGCTGGTGCCATCCCAGAGATAACTCTGGCTGGTTGCAAAAGCAAAGTCGGGTACTTCTTCTGTAATAAAATGCCAGGTATGTTCCTCCTTATCCTTCAACACCCTGTTGTTCTCAATGTCCTTATCGGTAACCACGGAAATCACCTCATCGGTTTTCCTTGCCTTTTCAATTCTTTCAAGAACACCCTTTTGATAGTGCTTTTCGGGTTGCTGTAGCTCACCCGTTGCCCACACCATATTGTCACCGGGGATTGTCAATTTCACATCATAATTACTGAAATCGTTGTAAAATTCGGCCGAACCTGTAAAACCATGCGTATCCCATCCCAAAATATCATCATAAACTGAAATTCTGGGATACCAATAGGCCACAAACCAATTGCCTTCCCCATATTTGCCCATTCTGATGGTTACCTGCTCAGGCAACTGCACCTTCCATTCGAGTGAAATGGTGGCTTCACTTTCCGGAAGGATGGGGTTAAGGAGCTGGATCATATAAGTTGTGCCACGACCACTGTTTAACTGGGGGCCACCAGGGCTGTTGATCTCCCGGCCATTAATGGTCAGATTACTCACTTCAACTCCATCGTGAAGATCGGAAGGTCCCACATCAAAATCCCGCGGTACTCCTTTCTGAAACAAATTCATATAAACCCGGATTACCATGTGCTCCAATGTATCCGGGCTGTTGTTGTGATACCTGATGGTCTCCTCGCCTTCCAGGACTCCCGTCTCAGGATCAAAGCGGGCATCTATATCATGATCTGCCGTATTCTGAAAATAATGTTTTCCCGGTGCACCGTTATAAGAGCGGGTTTCAGCATTGTAAGCCTTTTGCAACTCATCGGGCATATAAAATCCGGATTTCTGAGCCCTCAAAGTGCCAAATGTTGCAGCACCCATTAATATCAAAAGAAAAATCTTCTTTCTCATAGATTCTTTGTTTTGAATAGTAAGACCACGAATCATTTTCAAAGTTTAAATCGCCGAATTTACAGATAAATTAACCAACAGCCAAGCGTCGTAGGAAATGTGGTTATGATTGGGGCCAGAATATAAAGATATAACAAGCTTTAGAGGGGAATCCTCAATTTAGTCTTTATTATCTTTGTTAAAAAATCAAGACTTTGGGTAATCAATATTTCCGTTTCAAACAATTTACAATCCATCAGGAAAAAACCGCCATGAAGGTGGGAACTGACGGTGTGCTGCTTGGAGCATGGGCTGACATCAACCGGGCCGCAAGGATACTGGATGTCGGCACAGGTACCGGTTTGATCGCCATTATGATGGGCCAGCGTTCCGGGGCGGAAATCCATGCTATTGAGTCGGAGAAAAAGGCTTATCAACAAGCCAGGGAAAATATCAACAACTGTCCCTGGGCAGACAGAATTTACCTGAAGCATATATCTTTCCAGGAGTACGTATCCCAATCCAACTGTTATTTTGACCTGGTTGTTTCCAATCCCCCGTATTTTATTAATTCATCATCAACGCCGAAAGAAGACCGTAACCAGGCCCGACATAATAAAACCCTGCCTCATCATGATCTGATCCGGGGAAGCTTAAAAATTCTGAAAGCCGATGGTCGTTTAAGCGTAATAATGCCTTACAGCGAAGGCCATTCATTTATCAAACTGGCCGGAGAAAGCGGATTGTATTGCATAAAAAAAACCTATGTAAAGCCAACCCCCGGCAAAAAACCCAAAAGACTGCTGCTGGAATTTGGCCGGTATCAAAGGGATTTGATAGAAAACCAATTAACAATAGAAAAAGGTGGTCGTCACAATTTTACCGAAGAATACAAAGCCCTTACTACCGCCTTTTACCTGTATTTTTAGGCGCTTACCGGTCAAATTCTTGCTTTTTTTGGCAAAACTTGCCCGGTAAGGTACTGGATGCGGAAATTTTTTTATTTATTTTGTCTGATATGCAGATAAGGATAAACCTTTTCCGGTTTCTTTCATTGTCTGCACAGCAAATTCACAAATCATGGGAAATAATTAAATTTCTAAGTCCGTTTTAACTAAAATTAACCATCAACCATCAATTCATATTCACAATGAAAAAATTCATTATCCTTATATTGCTCCTCACCGCAACTCCCTTCTTTACTACAGCGCAAGGGCCGGCCAAACACAGGGTTATTATTGATACCGACTGTGCCCCGGACGATCTGCGGGCGATCAATTTGCTGCTCTCTTCCCCTTCAACCGAGATTCTCGCCATAACTTCCGCAGATGGAGTTCTGGAACCCGAAGAAGGCTACCTGAAGATTATTTCCCTTCTGAAAGCTCATGGACATCAGGGCATAAAAACCGCCCAGGGCATTGTCTCCAAAAATGATGCTCCAGAATGGAGGGGGTTAGCAAAAGAAGCCAATTGGGGGAGAGAACCTGTCAGCTATGAAGAACCTCAGGAGGTGAAGGAATTCCTGATCAAAATTATTGAAGCGGAAGAACAACCGGTTGATATTATCTCTACAGGTCCTTTGACAAACATTGCCAATGCCGTTTTAATGAAACCCTCCATAAAGGAACAGATCAGCAGAATTATCTGGTTTGATCAATGCCAGCCGGAAGTTCCATGGACAAACTATGGCATGGATTGTCTATCGGGAGATTATCTGTTAAAAACGCCCATTCCTGTTTTCAGAATTATGACCAATGAAGATCCCCCTGTGTTATCCGAGTCGTTTCTCGATGAAATCGGAAAAATCCAGACTCCGTATGCCCGAAAAATATACAATTCACACTCCAAAGATACACTGAGGGAAAAAATCCGGGAGGGAAACTTTAAACTCCGGGATGATCTGACCGCAATGTATCTTTACTATCCCGAATTGTTCACCCTGGATACCAACAATTCAGATTCAATAAATTATATGGTCAGAGTTAAAGATAACAAGAACATAAAAACCAAATATCTGGAACATCTCAGTTCCTACAATAAATACAGCAGCATCATTTTTCAGAACTTTCCCACCGATTCAAACTATTACAGAGAAGACATCAGGAATTTCATGAAAGAAACCATTGATCAATATGGTATCAGGGAATGGAGGGCAGTTACGCTTACGGAAGAATTTCACACCCATCTGGGACTCAACTCAATTGTGGGTGCCAAGATGGGGACCCGGGCACTGGAATATTTTCGCACCCAGCCGGGTAATTTAAAAGTCACCTCTTACTGTGGGCATACTCCTCCATTAAGCTGCATAAACGATGGTTTACAGGTATCCTGCGGAACCACTATGGGGCAGGGGAATATCAAGATCAGGGATGAGGCCGTGCTACCAAAAGCCGAATTTCAATACGAAGACAGAACCCTTCAGATCCAATTAAAATCCCGGTATTATAAGCAACTTCAGAGAGCAATCAAGGAAGCCAAGAAGAAACATACTTTTCTTTCGGAGGCATATTGGGAGGCGATTCGGGAAAAATCACTTTCTTATTGGAGAAACTGGGATCGCAATGAGATTTTCCAGGTCAGCAAGATAAGTGAATAAGCCGCACGATTTTATTCTTTTTTGTCTTCCTGATTATCATTTCCTGATTCAGGCATGAACTCAAGAGATATGGAATTCACACAATGCCTCGTATCTTTGGGTGTAAATCCCTCGCCTTTGAATACATGGCCCAGATGGGCCCCACAATTGGCACAGGTAATTTCCGTTCGCATGCCGTCGGCATCGGGTACCCGTTTAACAGCTCCTTCCACTTCATCGTCAAAACTTGGCCATCCACACTGGGCATCGAACTTATCCTCCGACCGGAACAATTCGGCGCCACAGCGTTTGCAGGTATAAGCACCCTCCTTAAAATGATTATAATATTGTCCCGTGAAGGGTCTTTCCGTTCCCTTGTAGATGATAACCCTTTCTTCAGCATTCGTTAATTCTCTGTATTTCATAGTATCACTTTGTGAAAATCCCTGTACAGCAAAAAGTATTAAAAACAGAAAAGCAATATATCCAATTGCAGATTTCATAATATAGAATTTACGGGTATAACAATTCATAGAGATGAAAAGTTCAAATAAACCATGGTAATCACATTATAAAAATTGATAATATAGGAAGAATTAATTAAGTTTGAGAAAGAAACTGAAAACTATGAAGACTTTAACGATTCAATTACCAGATTCTGTGGATGAAAAAGAAGTAAAGATGCAATTAGCAGCTCAGTTATTTGGAAAAGGAATATTGTCCTCTGGTCAAGCTGCTGAACTGGCTGGAGTTTCAAAACGTGAATTTCTGGAAAAAGTAGGAAAATATGGAATATCTATATTTGGAGAAACCCCTGAGGATATTGAAGGACTTATAAATGAATAAAACTATAATTTGCGACACCAGTTGCTTAATTGCTTTGGGAAATGAAAGGTTATTTCATGCCAATGTACCTTTTGATCTCATTTAGTTTATTAAGGGCTTCCACGGGAGTAAGGTTATTGATATCGATGTTTTTGATCTCATCCCGAATTTGTTTGAGCACCGGATCATCCAACTGAAAAATGGTGGTTTGGAGGCCGGCCCTGTGACCGGCAATTTCACCAACCGGTTTGGAAACCGTTCCCTTATCCTGTGAATTTTCAAGATCCTTTAGTATCTCATTGGCACGGGATACCACACTTTTTGGCATTCCTGCCATGCGGGCAACATGTATGCCGAAACTGTGCTCACTGCCGCCTCTCTGAAGCTTTCTGATGAAAATAACTTTATCATCCAGCTCTTTCACAGTGATGTTGTAATTTTTTATCCTGCTGAACGATTTCTCCATCTCATTCATCTCGTGGTAATGGGTAGCGAACAGCGTTTTTGCCCTGGCTTTGGGATGTTCATGAATATACTCCACCATGGCCCATGCAATGGATATGCCATCATAGGTACTGGTGCCCCGGCCTATTTCATCCAGCAGTACCAGGCTCCGGGATGAAAGGTTATTCAGGATGCTGGCTGCCTCATGCATTTCCACCATAAAAGTTGATTCTCCCATGGAAATGTTGTCCGAGGCCCCGACACGGGTAAAAATTTTATCCACCACGCCAATTTTCGATGATTTTGCCGGCACATAACTTCCTATTTGTGCCAGCAAAACAATAAGAGCAGTCTGACGAAGCAATGCTGATTTTCCGGCCATATTCGGGCCTGTCAGGATCATGATCTGCTGTTCTTCGTTATCCAGATATACATCGTTGGCCACATACTCTTCATCAATGGGCAACTGTTGCTCAATCACCGGATGGCGGCCCTCTCTGATGTCAATTACTTCCGAATCCTCTATTTCCGGTTTATAATATTGATTTTCACCGGCAATCCTGGCAAACGACAACAGGCAGTCAAGCCGGGCAATAAGATTGGCATTCAACTGAACGGCGGAAATATAATCGGCCACATTCACCACCAGTTGGTTAAACAACCGTACCTCCAGCTCCATCGATTTTTCTTCCGCTCCCAGTATTTTGGTTTCATATTCCTTCAACTCCTCGGTGATGTAACGTTCGGCATTGACAAGGGTTTGTTTACGGGTCCAGTCAGCAGGAACTTTATCCTTATGGGTATTTCTTACTTCTATATAATATCCAAATACACTGTTATAGCTTACCTTCAGAGAAGGAATTCCTGTTCGCTCGATCTCCCTCTGCTGAAGCTGTTTAAGATAATCTCTGCTGGAATGGGCTATATTTCTTAATTCATCAAGTTCATCGGATACCCCTGGATTGATGACATTGCCCTTATGGATATTGGTCGGTGCTTCCGGGTTTATTTGCTTTTCAATTTTATCCCGGATGGAATGGCAGGGATTCAGTTGTTCACCGATCTTTTTAAGCGGGTCGCTATCAGCCTCCTTACATGCTTCTCTTACCGGCTCAAGGGCATACAGCGCATTTTTCAACTGTAAAATTTCCCGTGGTGTCACCCGGCCGGCAGCCACCTTGGAGACGATCCGCTCCACATCGCCCATCTTCTGCAACTGGCTTTCCAGTAATTCTCTGAATTCAGAACTCTGAAGGATATATTCCACGATGCTTTGGCGCTCCCGGACGGACTGAATCTCTTTCAGAGGAAGGGCCACCCATCTGCGCAAAAGTCTCCCGCCCATAGGAGAAACGGTACGGTCAATAACATCGATCAGTGTTCTGGCTTCTTCATTAACCGGATGAAAAAGCTCCAGATTTCGAATGGTGAATTTATCCAGCCATACATAATGTTCTTCTTCGATCCGGGATAATGAAGATATGTGCCTGATGTTTTCATGCTGTGTTATTTCCAGGTACTGGAGCACCGAACCGGCAGCAATAATCCCATGGGGAAGATTGCTTACGCCAAATCCCTTGAGCGTAGTGGTATTGAAATGCTTCAACAGCCTTTCGGTGGCATTTTCCTCTGTATACACCCAATCATCAAGCTTATAGGTATAAAATCGGTCACCGAACTTCTCCCTGAACTGCTGTTCGTTCCCTCTTTCAAACAACACCTCCTTGGGCTGAAAGCTGTTCAGCAGCTTATCTATATACTCGTAATTTCCTTCGGCAGTCAGGAACTCCCCGGTAGATATATCCAGGAAAGCAACTCCCGCCATGTTTTTATCCAGGTGCACAGATGCCAGAAAGTTGTTCTCCTTATGCTCCAGCACATTATCATCCAGTGAAACCCCCGGTGTAACCATTTCCGTAACACCGCGTTTCACAATCTTCTTGGCTTTGCTCGGATCTTCCAGTTGCTCGCATATGGCCACCCGCTGACCTGCTCTTACGAGTTTGGGCAAATAGGTGTCTATCGCATGATAGGGTATTCCGGCCAGATCGACATAGGAAGCCGATCCGTTTGCCCTTTTGGTCAGTGTGATGCCCAATATCTCACTGGCCTTAATGGCATCTTCGCCAAAAGTTTCATAGAAATCCCCAACCCTGAAAAGCAATATTGCGTCCGGATGTTGTTTCTTGATCCGGTAATACTGTTCCATCAGGGGTGTTTCCACCTGTTTTTCCTTTGTTTTTTTACGGGCCACTGCTTCCTTTTTTTGATCCTGTAATTTTAACAAATTTATAACAATCATGGAAAGGATAAAAATTATGAAATCCTTTGAACTGCCTACTTATTAACAATCCTTCAACAAACATACAGCATGTTTTGATCATCAACATTTCAATACGCTGAATAGATTTTTTATCCTGAATGGCTGGGCCTTTTTAATCACAAACCCATAAATCGAAAAAAGATTCTCCTTTTAAGATGATCTCCGACCTAATATGAAACAGCATTGTTGATATAAAAAACAATAAATTTAGTGTTCAAAACAGTAAATTTACCGTAATGAACAGTAAGGCCGATGTCAAAAATATATTCAAGTATCAAAACAGCAGGAACGAGGACCCGATGAAGGTAGTATGGCCGGGAGCAGGCTCCGGGATAGACATTGGAGGATCAGGAATCCTGCCTGTACCAGTCGGCATACATGAGATAATTGTCGGCTATCCGGTTGATCATGTCCTTCGTCTGCTCCGGATCCACGGTTTTTACAAATTTGGCAGGTACACCGGCGTAAATGCTGTTCGCCTCAATCTCAGTATTTCTCAATACCAATGCTCCGGCTGCGATAATGGAGTTCTCACCTACCACTACATGATCCATTAGGGTAACACCCATGCCTATCAGTACATTAGGATAGATCTTTGCTCCGTGGATGATCACATTATGCCCGATGGATACATTATCGCCTATCTCTATAACACTTTTCTGATACGAACAATGCAGCACTGCTCCATCCTGAATATTCACCTTATTCCCTATACGGATGCTGTTGACATCTCCTCTCACTACGGTGTTAAACCAAAGGCTGCAGTTATCTCCCATGGCTACATCGCCTATAACAGTAGCATTGTCTGCCAGATAACAATTCTCCCCAAATGAAGGGGTCATATTTCTAACCTTCTTGATCAAAGCCATATACTTAACATTTTTATTCACTTTCAGGTCCTGGAAACAGTCTGCTGCCTGCTATTTGAAATAGATGCCATATAACTTTTCCAGCCTCTCATAAAATTTATCCAGGTTTACATACCTGCCCTCTCTAATATATTCCTTTCCGTCAAAGAATACCAACAGGGTTGGCACTGAAAATACCGAAAATTGTCCGGCTACATCGGGATATTCTATTGTATTGATATAGTACAGCAGTATGCGGGGAAAATGGTTTTCAATCAAATTCCTCACTTTAGGCTTCAATACTCTACAAACATTACAATTCTGATGAGAAAAGTAGGCAAGCAGGGCCTGCCGGGTATCTACTATATCGTTCATCTCCCGGAGTGAGGTGATATTATGAAATTCCATGCGTCAAAAATTTCCTGAATTCAACATAACCAGGGTACAGTCCTCAACCACCTCAATACCATTTTTCTTTGCCAGGTCAGCAAAATTTGGGTTTTCAGCTCCCGGATTAAAGATAATTCTTTGGGGATTCTGTCCGAAAACATAATCATAATATTCTTCCTGATTCCGTGGACTAAGATACAGTGTAACCGTATGAAGATCCTCTACGGAAGGTTTCCCTTGAATGATCTTTTTTCCGTTAATTTCTCCCTCCCTGGCTCCTATGGGAATTACCTCATAGCCTTGATGCATCAGGGTCTTCACACAAGTATGGGAGAAACGTCGTTTATTTGGGGATGCTCCCAGCACCATAACTTTTTTCATAGGCTGAATGGCTTATTTATCTGCAAATATAGCATATTTGTTTAAATTGAGGGTAAGGCTGAGACTGAGGCTGAGACAGCATTTCATGCGCAGTCATTTTTTCCTATTCGTTCACTAAATCGTTCTTCTTTAGTTTCAATTTCGGTTTATTTAATCTGGCGATAGTCTCTTCTATCCTGTTTCGGGTATCGGATTGCAGGTAAGTTGGAATCAAGGTTTTTAAACTAATCCCAAAAATTCGATGGATAATCACCAAATCTCTCATAGAAAACTGGGATACTCCGTTCATTAATTCTGATATGTAAGATTTAGAGTGACCCAATAAATCACCCAAATCCTGCTGAGTCATATCATATTCTTTCAGTTTTTTCCGAATCGCGTCTCTTCTTTTTTTTATAAATTTTCTCTCAGCCTCAACAATATTTTCAGCCTTATCGCTATCCTCAAATTGTTTATCGGTTACTTGCTCCGGGTCTGACCAAACACGCTCCTCATATTCAGTCATCAGTCGTCGTAGTTTTTTGCGAAGAGGTCTCAATTCAGGTTGCTCTTTGACCATTAATCGCAATTTTTTATCCAGAAGCAAAGCTTTTTGAAAATCATATTCATTCTCAAGCTTCTCGACTTGTTCTATATCTCTTATATTTTCTAATTCTTTCATAATCTTTTGGTTTAAATCCATTCGTTATCTCGCAGCCATTTTTTAATCACGTTTCGATTATTTTTGAACGTTTTCTCATAATCATCGTGGCTCCCTGCCCAAACCACTGTCATTTCGCCATTCTCCTCGAACTCAATCATTATCAGTGTCCTGTGTACACTTATGTTAAAAAAATAAAATTCACCACTATACACACAATCAGCGTCTGGTCGTTTTTTTGTCAATTCATGGGGATTATTCCACTCGGTTCCCTCTAAATCGGATATTAATTTATCAATCGCTTTGCCTTACTCAAGAAGCACAATGGCATATGCGGCAATACCTTCTTCTCTTCCCACAAATCCGAGTCTTTCAGTGGTAGTAGCCTTGACTGATACGGCAGAAGTTTCTGCCAATCCGGAAAGATGTTGTTTCATTCTTTCTATGTAAGAAGCCAGTTTAGGTCTCTGCAAACAGATGGTGGTATCTATATTGATTATCGAGTAGCCCCGGTCGTTTATCATTTGCATTGTTTTCTGCAAAAGCCGTGTGCCGGAAATATTTTTATATGCAGGATCACTGTCCGGGAAATGTTTCCCTATATCTCCCAAATTTGCAGCACCCAACAGGGCATCACAAATGGCATGGATCAGCACATCACCATCAGAGTGGGCCACACATCCCTTTTCATGAGGAATATTCACTCCTCCGAGCACAAGATCAAGACCTGGTTCAAGCCGGTGCACATCATAACCAAAACCTATCTTCATAAACTATTTGTTATTTGAAATTTTATCAATTCCCTTGTTGATCGCTGGTCAATGCCGCGAAATCCAATACCAGTGTAAATCGTACCGTATTGGCCAGAGGATGATTCTGATAGCGGGGAATCAGATAGGCAAAATCGGCTTGAAACACATTAAGCTTAAGGCCCATACCCATAGTAAAATACTTTCTGTTGCCTTTATTCTGATGCTCGTGGAAATATCCCGACCTCACGGCAAACACATTCTGATACCAGTATTCCAGGCCAAAAGAATATTTGATCTCATGAAGCTCTTCTTCGAGGCCATTGGGGGCATCATAAAACGACTGTATCATTCCCTGGGGTACTGAAACATTGGGGTTCATGCCACTTAAAATGACCCGGTCGCCGTTCTCATCCGTAACAGGATTTCCCAACTCATCCACTTCATATGCCGGAGGCGTAGGCACGAGCAGTTTATTCAAATCGGTAGTAAACATCAATGAGTTGTACTCATCCAGATGAAAATCAAATGCTGTTCCCAGCTTCATGGTGGTGGGAATAAAATTTTCCTTTTCTGTGGTATAAGAAATTTTTGACCCGATATTCCTTATATTCAAACCGAATGAAAAATCCATCTCCTTATCCAGAACGGAAATACCGGGGTATTGGTAATACATGGAGACATCGGCAGCCACCGAATTGCCTGCTTTGGATTCAGTGTTTCCTATATAAGCACCTCCGGTAATATCGCTCCTGATATACCGGAAAGCAACCCCTCCTGAAAACCTATCACTAAATCTTCTGGAATAGGCCGCATCAATGGCAAATTCATTGGGTGTATGCTGGCCCTCATAATCCCCAAATTCATTTCTGAAAATGATGTTGCCCAGTGAAAAATAAAGCAGCGAGCCACTAATTACCTGCTGCCTGTCCAGCCGCTTATATCCGGTCAGATAAGCCAAATGGATGTCATCCACCAGATTTTTAAGCCAGGGTGTATAAGACACGGAAACTCCCATATCTTTATCAATAAATGCATATTTGGAAGGATTCCAGTGAAGGGAATTCACATCGGGTGAGATAGCCACACCTGCATCACCCATTGCTCCGGATCTTGAGTCAGGAGCAATGGTCAAAAAAGGTACCGAATACTTGAGGGTGTTTTCAGAACCTATCAATCTTTCTGTGGGGAGATCATCACTTTGCGAAAACGTTATGTTGGTAAATACTAAAAGCAATACCAAACCCAAAACCATCTTTCTTATCATATTCATGTATTTTTTGCGTGACAAATATATTATTTTCACTCGTTTCACAGACCGAAATATTCCATTTCCTATTTCAGTATAACCAATTTTTGTATTTCTTCCGCGGTTTCCCCTTCACCAGAACGGATTTTGATTTTGTAAAGGTATACGCCTTTCCCTATATTATCACCAAAATCGTCCCTTCCATTCCAATGGATCGGTCCTACGCGAAATCCGTCGGTTTGAATCTGTCTTTGAATGGTTTTGACCAATTTTCCTGAAATGGTAAAAATTTGAATCAATACATCCAAGCTGGTGCCCGGATGGTTGTGTTCAAAATAAAAAGCCGTATTTTCAGTAAATGGATTGGGATAATTCAAAACCTTGTTGATTTGCAACTGCTTGCTTTCCGCTACTGTAAACTCTATATGCGCAGTTGAAGAATTTTCATTGATATCCCATGCTTTAAGCATCAGTTCGTGCTTTCCCTTTTCAAGACCGCTCATCTGGTATCTCACTTCGCCTTTGCGGTAATTATCCTGTTTGGCATTATAATATCTGTTAAGCACCCGTTTATCCTGTGGGTTTTTATCAGGAACCATAACAATATCATGTCCGATGCCGGCACTGGAGACATTAATGCCACTGCTGTCCTCCAGTATGGCATAAAGCACCGGGTCTTCATTGGTGATTCCTCCCGACACAAAATCCTGATCATTCATATGAATCTCAATATCAGGCCCCTGCTTGTCATCCAACTTCCTTTTCGCATATCCGCCCACATAAAAATCACTATAACGGTCCCGGGCAAGCAAATTTCCATCTTTCCCAAAATAAAGCAGCTTCCCTTTATCAACTTCAGGCAGCACATCTTTTGGTACAATAAAATCGCTTTTGAAAGACCCCTCACTGACCCTGCTGTTTCCACTAAACAGGATGTTATCCCTTGACCGGTAAGTAAAAGTTTCACCGCCATCATTGCTTAAAGTGGTCTTCAATTCGGATTTATCGAACAATTTGAGATTGACGTTTCCATTAAAGTGTTCCATTTGCTGTCCCTTTTCATTCACTATTTTCCCGTGAACCGTTATTTTATCCAGCGCATGAACGGTATCTGTCATTTGTGAACCATTCGAAACGATGGAATCGGTATGAACCTGATAGTCCGCAGGAGGCATTCTTAAGGCCGGATCACCGAACAGGGAAAAATTTCTTTTGTTGTTGCCGGTACCTGTATAATTTTTGGTGAGACGCACAATATCACCGAAACGTAATGATTCACCTTCCTGAGTTGTCTCGAATACATAATCATAGAAGTTGCGGTTCAGATCATAGTTAAGGCTTGCATAAACAAGCCGGGTAGTTGAAAAGAGGGCGATACTTCCACCATCGGGTTTCAAAAACACCTCTTCCCCCGCAGAGACATAATCCGGATCATCAAAGCGGGTGAACTCACAGGTAGCTGTCATGAACAGCGGCATTTTTTCAGGGTTGTTCCATTCCTTAATATCATCTTTCGTCAATACCCGCTCATGCGCCAGGTGGTCTTCCCCTCCGTGGCCGGTATAATTGAACAACAATATACCGTTGTTTACTTTTTCATTGATATCTCTGGAAACCCCGGGATATACCGAACCCGTGGCCGAATTTTGCTGTTTATAGGAATCGAAATAAATTTTATCGATGTTGAACATGGGATAATGTCCGTTTACAAATTTTGCCAGCTTATCCGCATCCCGCATGTGCAAATTGTTATCCTGATCATCGGCTACGAAGCACAACTGGTTCAGCCATTCTCCCCAATTATCCGTATCGAGGTACCTTTCCACCTTATTTACCGCATTACGGGCTTCTTCCCTGTTACTAACCGGAAATCGCCCAATCCCGATATCAATCAATCCCGAAGGGCTATTCTCGATATTATCCTGCGGATCTAGCAAACCAAAAAAATCATCCGATACGAAACTTCTGGAATAGTTAAACGACTCCTTCGACTGATAGGTCATCAGATAAGGGCTCCGCTCCGCGTTTTTGTTGTCGTACGACCCGTCGCCGAAAAGCAAAAGGTATTTCAGTGAATCGCCGGGAACGGATTTATTGTAGATCATCTTCACAAAATTTCGGATCGCGGCGGGGTCAGGCTTACCGGAAGAAAATTCATGGTATATCTGTACATCGGTAACGACGGATACTTTAAAATCATCCTTTCTCCGGTGAATATCGGCCAGTCTTTTTGCCTCGTCAATATACCGGTCTTTGGTTATTATAAGCATATCCCGGGGTCCCATGCCGTGTAAATTCTGGTTATCGATCTCACCTACTATTTCCGGTTCATAATATTCTTTATGGTCAAAAGCGACAAATTCACGATATGTTGTGTCGGCTCGGATTTTAAATGTTGCCGTGCCGTCTTCTTTCTGAACATCATCAATCCTGCGAATTTCATTATCTGAAGTAACTTCCCATATCATTATATTCTCCGGCACATTATCCAGATTGAACTCAACCACCCGGGGCCCCTGCGGGCTTCTGTATCTGAAATGCATCTGACTACCTTCCATCTTTAATTCCCTTACGGCATTTACCGTAAAAAGGTTCAGCCATCCCTGAGCTGAAGCAGTGCCCTTCTCATAAATCACCTCCGGTGACAAATTGTCCGATTCGGGCAAATATTCCCCATATCCCGATTTTGACCGGGCAAAATACCCTGTATAATTATAATTTACAGACGGAATCTCTACCGATAACACGTTCCCCGCCCCTGAGGCAACAGCAAACCGGCTTTTATAGGAAGAACGGGATACAAAATCCCCTCTTATTTTAACAGGTCTATCCAATATAATATTCGGAAACTCAAAGTTCAATTCATGCCTCAGCTTTGCATCAAAGTATTCTCCAACCCATTCCTGCCCGGATTGAATCAGGTTTCTGTTCCGTTTTTCATGATGGGCATAATCTGTGAATGCACT
>JAGXLC010000081.1 GCA_018334875.1 Bacteroidales bacterium
CCTTCTTGAAAATCACAGTTCGGTCGGAGCCTATTTCATCTATTCCGACGAAGAGGGAGATTTTCAGGTAGAATGGACTGAAAATGTAAAGGATCTGATCAAAAATTTATGAACAGATCCTTTACATGGTTAATATGGCCTAAAACAAGAGCAGATTATTCTGCTTCATCAGCACATCCTTCTTCATCCCCGCAGGCACACGATATACCCTTTTCTTTTAATTCGGGTGTAATATTGGTGCATGAGCCTCCGTGGAATTCTCCTTGCTTTTTGAACAGCATTCTGACCGAAAAACCGATCAGGGCTATCAGTATAATGATAATAGCCGGTAATAATATCTTTAATATACTCATCTTTCACCTCCATCTTTTATGTATATAGATAATGAGAATTTATATGTTTCCTTTCCCATCTTTTTAGTAACAACAAATTTCTCTTCCTTTCTGTTTAAACAATCAGAAATCTTTTTCATGGATTTTATTGCCGGTAAAAATGGCTTTGGCGTTTGGATTTATCTTACAATACTTTTATTTTTAACATTTCAAAGATAATTCGATAGTAGCCAATGATCAAAGATTTGCTTCGGAGAACTACTTATGAACAGGATACCTTCAGGTTAATCTTTTTAGCTGCTGTTGTTGGCATAATTTCAGCTTTCCTTGCAATCGGATTTCGTTATCTCCTGTTCTTTTTTGAGAATTTGTTTTTTTACCAGGAAGTTTCCGGATCAGAAGTTTCCATGGTTGATCATGATCTTGGATTATGGGTTATTATTGTGCCGGTCATTGGAGGTGTATTTGTCGGGCTGATCACAAAATATATTGCCGGAGAAGCCAAGGGTCACGGTGTACCAGAGGTTATGGAATCCGTAGCGGTGTATGGAGGGAAAATGCGGCCAAGGATCGTACTGTTTAAAGCCCTTGCCAGTGCTTTGTCAATTGGTTCCGGGGGGTCAGTTGGCCGGGAAGGTCCGATCATTCAGGTAGGTTCCGGGGCAGGTTCCACGGTAGGCCAGCTATTGAAACTCGACAGCCAACAGGTGAAAGTATTGGTTGGTTGTGGTGCAGCCGGAGGCATTGCGGCTACTTTCAATACCCCGGTGGCAGGAATTATTTTTGCCCTGGAGATCATTTTACTGGAGCTTAAATCCCGGTCTTTTATATCTCTGGTGATTGCTTCATTTTTTGCCACTACGGTGTCGAGGATTGTTCTGGGTTCTCATACTGCTTTTGATATTCCCGGATATTCATTTGTTAGTTTGTATGAGATCATATTTTATCTGCTGCTGGGGATTCTGGCAGGGTTGACCGCCGTATTTCTGATCCGGATGGTTTATGATACCGAACATTTTTTTGAGAACCGGATAAGAATACCTGTTTTCCTAAAGCCGGCATTTGGTGGTTTGGTGGTGGGTATGATCGGATATTTCCTTCCGCAGGTATTTGGATATGGTTATGATACCATTAGTGATATGTTGAACCAGGAAATTGTTCTGGGTACGGTAATACTTTTATTTGTTTTTAAGATCGTTGCTTTTTTAGTTACAATTGGTTCGGGCGCTTCAGGGGGAATCTTTTCTCCCTCACTCTTTATCGGTGCAGCTTTGGGAGCTGCTTTCGGCTGGGCCATCAATGCCCCTTATCCGGAGATAACCGCTCCCATAGGAGCATATGCTCTTGTTGGGATGGCTGCACTATTTGCAGCCGTTTCCAGGGCCACCTTTACTGCCATCATCATCATTTTTGAAATGACATTGAATTACAACATCATTTTACCTCTTATGTTTTCTTGTGTTATTGCCGACCTGATCGCCTGGAGTTTGTCGTCCGATACCATATATACCAAAAAACTCAGTTTAAGAGGAATCCGTATTTCTCAGGATATGGAGGCCAATATATTGGATACCGTCAGAGTAGGGGATACCATGAGCCTGATTTATGGAGTTCCCATGAATGATCGTATTCAAAGCATTTATAAAAAGTTTATTGAGGGTAATTATAATTCCACATGCGTAATTGATGAAAACAGGATACTGAAGGGGATGGTTTCATTGAATGACATTAACCGGATACCGCCCGAAGAATGGGAAAAACCCATCAAAGAGTATGTCCGCAAACCTTACGCAGTTACTTATGCCGATGAAACATTGAGTGAGGCTTTATATAAAATGGCTTCCCATAATGTTGAATCGTTGCCCGTTATCAATAATTTGGAAGATTATATAGTAATCGGGCAGGTTTCAAGGAATGAGATTATTTCCAGAATGCATTAATTTTTAACTTTGATGTTCATTTTAAAGAATTAAATTTTGTTGTTATATGGAAGCTACGCTTTATTACGAACTGAATAAAGAAAACAAGGATTTTACAAAACGAATGCTCAGGTTTCTGAAAAACAATCTCTGGCTTTATATCCCGGATATCGCGCTTATTGTTCTCCTTGTCATTCCCCCGTATGAAATGGAAAAAACCTTAATGATTGTTTCAGGACTGGTGGTTCTTGGTTTTCGCGATCTCGTTGTCCTGCGCCGAAGCACTTATTATCTGAACCAAATCAAAGTGGAAGATCAGATGGTCAGCTTTTCCGTAATGAGATACAATCAGATTTATCTTTCCAGTGAGAATCATATTTCCAATGTAGATCTTATCAGGGAATATCATCCTTTTCGCCTTGTTATCAAGGAAAATGGAGAAGTCGTTCATCAGCAGTATGCATTGGGATTCTGGAGCAGAGAGAAGCTTGAAGAGTTATATCAGAAATTCCACAATTTAAAACAGGGCGTTTCTATGGACTCCATGTTCAAGCGGAATCTTTAATTTTATTATAGTACCTTTAGTTTTAATCATCTGGCAAGCTATGTTGAACCTAAAATGAATATTATGAATGAAATTTTGCAGTCCATTGACCAGGCCATTGTGGCTTATAATGATTATGTAGGCGGGTATGCCTTATTGATACTTCTCATTCCTACTGGTTTGTTTTTCATCTTCAAAATGAAATTTTTGAATATAACCAAGTTGGGTCATGCGATTAATGTTGTTAGAGGCAGCTATGATAGGGCCGAGGACAAAGGAGATATCAATCATTTCGGTGCACTCTCCACAGCCCTGTCGGCTACTGTTGGCACGGGGAATATTGTGGGTGTTGCCCTGGCCATTCATTTTGGCGGTCCGGGAGCGGTGTTCTGGATGTGGATCACCGGTTTTCTGGGAATGATATTGAAATATGTGGAATGTACCCTATCCAATAAATACAGACAGTTCAACAGTGATGGCAGCGTTTCCGGAGGCCCCATGTATTATATGGAATATGGTTTGAAAGATAAGCTGGGAAGATTTGCCAGAATTCTGGCTTTGATTTTTGCTGTAGCTACCATGATCTGTTCTTTAGGCACAGGCAATATGGCTCAGTCCAATTCAATCTCGGATGCCTTGATGACCAATTACGCCGTACCAAGCTGGTTAACAGGGCTTATTCTTACAACACTTGTCTTGTTGGTTATTGTCGGGGGAATCAAGCGGATAGCGGAGGTGACTTCCAGATTGGTTCCGGTTATGGCCGTATTGTATTTTCTTAGTGCATTGGTAGTACTTGTGGCCAACTATAATGACGTTCCCCAGGCGTTTCAACTCATTTTTCATGATGCTTTTACCGGAACAGCAGCTACAGGCGGATTTGTCGGTTCTACCTTTATGATGACGCTTTTATGGGGAGTTAGGAGAGGATTGTTCTCCAATGAAGCGGGTCAGGGTTCTGCAGCCATTGCACATGCTGCTGCCAGAACAAAATATCCTGCCCGGGAGGGACTGGTAGCCTCTGTAGGTCCGCTTATAGACACCTTGATAATTTGTACATTAACTGCTTTATTGATCATTGTTACCGGTACCTGGGATTCCGGTGAAAAAGGTGTGGGCATGACCATTCTGGGTCTGTCTAAGGGGCTGACGAGTCTGGGAATTGAACATACGGGCAGACATATTGTGGCTATAGGCTTGCTGTTGTTTGCCTTTTCTACTATGATAAGCTGGTCCTATTACGGCTCCAGGGCAGCCAATTACCTGATAGGAGAGAAATCCATCAAACCCTATAGTTATGTATTCGGCCTCTTTGTTTTCCTTGGTTCGATATGGGGCATCGATCTGGTATGGAATTTCGTGGATATGGTGATTACTTTTATGACCATTCCCAATCTGATAGCTCTGCTGTTGCTTGCTCCTGTCGCATGGAGTGAAACCAAAAAATATTTTGCACAAATGGAAAAAATCAAGTATAGACCCGATTGATTTGGGCGGTATCTTGTTTCATTTGTTATACCTTTCGGATACTTGTTATTGTTCTGAGGCGTTTGGTTATGGCAGATAAATAAAGTATGAGGAAGTTAAAAAACAGCGAGCTGGATAGAAAATCCGTTCAGGAGTTTCACGAGTCCGGGAAATATCCTGTTATTGTTGTGCTTGATAATATAAGAAGCCTGAACAATGTAGGAGCCGTATTTCGAACTTCCGATGCTTTTCTTATTGAAGGTATTTATTTGTGTGGTATTACCGCTCGTCCTCCCCACCGGGAGATTCATAAAACTGCGCTGGGAGCTACTGATTCAATTTATTGGCAGTATTTTGAGCATACTTTGGATGCAGTGGCCAAACTTAAAGATGGAGGTTACACCGTTATTTCCATAGAGCAAGCAGAAGAGAGTCATTCACTGCCTGAATTTAAGCCCCGGGCTGGGGGCAAATATGCGCTGGTATTCGGTCATGAGATGAAGGGAGTTCAACAGGCAGTGGTCGATAGAAGCGACTATTGTATCGAAATACCTCAGTATGGCACAAAGCATTCGTTTAATATTTCTGTAAGTGTGGGTATAGTATTGTATCACTTTTATTATCATTTACACCATGTAAAACCAAACACCTAATTTGGACAAGCCAAAACCAAACAGGATGCTTTCAAGGAATTTAATGTGTTTCCGTTTTGGTTTGTCCAAATTAAATGTGGTGATATTGGGATGGTTTTTTAGCCTGCATAAAAAAAATCGCTCCTGCCAAGTGGCGGGAGCGATTTTTTTGTGTGGCATTGATTGCCTTTTGTTTATTCTACAATGGAGTTGAAAGTTTCATTTTCCATGTATTCAACAAATTCCATATCTGTTGCTGCCATTTCTGCCAGAGAGGCATCGTTCTGAATGGCAGTTCGCAGGTTACTGAATACACCTTCCTGATCATTGTTTCTAGCTGCAATAACAGCTTCAAGATAGTTGCTCATTGCTGTATCATCCACCTGGTAAAGCATGTTTTCAGCGCCACTCTGATCACCGCTAAGCACCATAGCAAGCGCGGTATTGAATGTTTCCTTATTCTGCAGATAGTTTAATGCAGCGTCATAGTCGCCCTGTATAATGTTAACGATTCCCAGATTATATTCCACTGGTTCCCCAGCGTCTGTAGCATCCAGGAAATATTCTTTAGCTTCTTCCACATTGCCTTGTTCCAGTTCAACTGCACCGAGGTTGTTTAATACGAAAGGTACGCCTTGTTTAATTTCGTTGGCTCGTTCAAGTGCATTCTGAGCTTCGTTGATATTGCCTTGTTTAATATGGACAGCGGCAATATTGTTATGAGCCCTTAAACAATTGGGAGCTTTTTCTGCTGCCAGTTCGTAAGCCCTTAGCTTTTGGTCCAGATCCTCGAATAGCTGATTTCCTGCATAGAGTGCTGCTTCAAGATCTATTGTATCCGGCTGGGAATAGATGAAGTTTTTGATTTCTGCATCGGAGAGTCCTTCTTTTTCAGACCGGATTGTCATATCCGTTCTTCTAAGTTTTGGCAGGATATCTTCTGCAAGCACCTCAAAAGTTTCTGTCATATTCTTAAGCTCTTTTTCTCTTACTTCAGGATCGGAATACATGTTAAGAACTCTAAGGATAAGGTCTTTATCCTGAATATCGGATTCCTGAACCAGTTCTTTGAAGCCTTCCCAGTCTTCTGTGGTTGCCTTGCCTTCATAAATTCTTTGAGCTTCATCTTCGCTCAGTTGCTTCTTGTCAATTACACCGTCGAGATACTTATTGGCGCTTTCTTGCCTTCCTTGTGAAAGTCTTTCGTTAAGGTCCATCGGACCATCCGGGGAAGCATAACCGTGAAGTGTGATTTGATCGTAGGCTTTGTTGGTGGCTTTTTCAACTTCTTCCACAAAATTTTCCAGTTGTTGGATGTCTTCTTTTTCAAGTTCGGATTCCCTTACATTGGTACGCTCAATGACATAATGGATATCAGCAAATTGTTCCGGATAAGTCACTCTCTCCCAATTGTCACCAGCCATTGCCGGTTTGGGGTCAATCTGAACCAGATTAGGAGTTGCTTTAGTTCCTTTGGCTATTTGCCTGTCCGGTAAATCAAAGGATTCATCTCCTTCAGCCTCACTCACAGTGCCTCTCATTACCAGTTGCGATACACGCATGTCATCTTCATACGTAAAAGAGCCATTGAATTCAATGGTACCACCGCTTTCGTAGGAGATCACCTGATTGTTGGCCTCTACATCTTCGCCCTGGAACGTTTTAGATTCCAGTTCCATTTCTCCACCCTCATAGGTTAATACCGGAGTGAACTCAACAATAGCATCTTCATTAAACCATTCAGGAGGTAGACTTCCTTCTATCGAGTATTCTACTTCACCACCATGCATTTCCAATACTTGTGGTGTGGTGGTAAACGTAACTGTGCTATACTCTTCTTGCATTCTGTCAATGCCTGCGCAGCCACCTAATAAGATTGCTGCAATCAAGAATGACGCCAGATAATTTAATTTTTTCATAGTTGCCTCTAATTATTTGTTTATGAATAAATTTACTTTAAAATTTCACTTGTGTAAGTACAAACTTAATAATGTTTTGACTAAAATAAAAATTTTTTGGGTAAAATTATGCTATTTGGTGATTAAAAATTTTAAATCCGGGGATGCCCATGAAGGGTTTTTTTTAAAAACAAGCCAAATAGTAGTTTGATAATCAATAGTATATTAAATAGGAGGTTGTTGGTCCAGGTAGGAAAATTTTATCCAAAAATTTTTTTTATGACTTCAAATTTTTATCCCAAAAAAAGCAGGGATGTGTTAACCCCATCCCTGCTTTTTTGAAATGCACCGTATGTTTTTATTCTTTAGGATTGCTTCTTTTTGGGTTTGGGAATCAGAGCTTTTCTTGAAAGCCTTAGGTTACCCGTTTGTTTGTCTATATCGATCAGTTTGACCTGAATTTCCTGTCCTTCTTCCAAAACACTTTCGACACTTTCAATTCGCTTCCAGTCTATTTCCGAGATGTGCAATAATCCTTCTTTCCCGGGCAATATTTCCACAAATGCCCCGAAGGACACAATCGATTTTATGGTACCGTTATATACCTTGCCCACTTCCGGGACTTCTACTATTTTGTTAATTTGGCGTACAGCAGCGTCCACCTGTTCTTTGTTTTCTGCGAAAACATCCACTATGCCATACTCTCCCTGCGACTCGATGGTGATGGTAGATTCTGTTTCCGTCTGAATTTGCTGGACTATTTTGCCGCCGGGACCGATCAATGCCCCAATCATATCCTTAGGTATTTTAAGCTGCTCGAACCTGGGCGTATGCGGTTTATAATCGGGACGTGGCTCTGACATCGTTTCCTTCATCTTATTCAGGATATGAAGTCTCCCTTCTTTGGACTGCTGTAAAGCTTTGTTTAGTATTTCGTAGGAAAGGCCGGCAATTTTTATATCCATCTGACAGGCGGTAACGCCATCTTCGGTTCCGGCAACTTTAAAGTCCATATCTCCCAGATGGTCTTCATCTCCGAGAATATCGGATAAGACGGCGTATTTTTCTGACGATTCATCGGTGATGAGTCCCATTGCAATTCCTGAAACGGGTTTCTTCATTTTAATACCGGAATCCATCAAGGCAAGCGTGCCTGCACAAACTGTAGCCATCGAGGATGATCCGTTCGATTCCAGTATATCTGAAACTACCCGGATGGCGTAAGGATTCTCTTCTTCCAGCGGAACCATGGGCTTCAATGCCCGGTGGGCCAGCTTGCCATGTCCTACTTCCCTTCTGCTTACTCCCCTTACCGGTTTAGCATCACCGGTTGAGAATGGTGGAAAATTATAATGAAGGACAAATTTTTCCGTACCCTGCAACAATACCTCATCAATGACCTGCTCATCCAGTTTGGTGCCCAGGGTTACGGTTGTGAGGGACTGGGTTTCACCCCTCGTAAACAGAGCTGAACCATGAGCAGCAGGCAGGTAATCCACTTCACTCCAGATGGGTCTTATTTCATCATATTTTCTGCCATCTACCCTGGTCTCCTCATTCAATATAAGGCTTCGCACAGCATCTTTTTCTACTTCGTGAAAATATCTGTTGATTAAAGATGTATTTACCTCATCTTCACCCTGCTCCTCAATCAACTTATTGGTAAATTCTTCCACGATGGCATCCAGAGCCTCGTTTCTTTCCCTTTTACCTTTGTTGGTTTTAACTGCCTCATAGGTTTTATTGTACAATTCTTCTTTTACCCTGGCTATCAGATCTTCGTCGTTTTCCTCGTGCTTGTATGCTCTTTTCTGTATATTTTTTTCTTCAGCGAGCTCATTCTGGGCCATGCAATGCATTTTAATGGCTTCATGAGCAAATTTGATGGCTTCCAGCATTTCCTGTTCGGAAACTTCCGACATTTCTCCTTCAACCATCATCACGTGTTCCAGGTTCGCACCCACCATGATATCCATATCGGCTTTTTCAAGTTCTTCAAAAGTGGGGTTGATTTTAAAATGCCCGTCTATTCTTGCTACTCTTACTTCTGAGATGGGTCCGTTAAACGGAACATCGGAAACTGAAAGGGCTGCCGAAGCAGCTAATCCTGCCAGCGCATCGGGAATGATGTCTTTGTCTGCCGATATCAAGTTGATTGTGACGAACGTATCGGCATGATAATCTTCGGGAAACAGGGGACGAAGCACCCTGTCCACAAGCCGCGCGATTAAAATTTCATGATTGGAGGGTCGGGCTTCACGCTTTAGGAATCCGCCGGGGAATCTTCCGAAGGATGCGAATTTCTCTTTGTATTCCACGGTGAGGGGCATGAAATCCACATCTTCTTTGCCCTCTTTGGCGGATACCACCGTAGCCAGAAGCATGGTCCTGCCCATTTTGACAACCACCGAACCGTCTGCCTGATTGGCAACTTTCCCGGTTTCAATGGTTATTTTTCTTTCTTCTCCCAGGTCAATGGTTTTTTGCAAAACAGTGTTGTTCATAAAAATAAGTTTTCAAGATAAGATAATATATCGGAAGAGAGCGAAGAACAAATAAAATGTCTATAAAGTTAATTTCTTGAATTGGTTCATTATTGTATCTGTGGTACTAATATTGAAAATCACCCAGCCTGACGACTGATAGTTGGTGGTTTTTATCCATGACGAATTGGTACCTTTATAGACAAGCTCTTCTTATTTACGTAACTTAAGTTGTTTAACGATGTTTCGATATCGTTCGATATCCTTTCTTTTTAAATAATTCAGAAGTCTTCTTCTTTTGCCCACAAGTTGTAAAAGGGCCCTTTGGGTACCAAAATCTTTCTTATGGGTCTTAAGATGACTGGTCAAATCTGTAATTCTTTGGGTGAATAAAGCAATCTGGCTTTCCGGCGATCCTGTGTCATTTTCACTATTTCCGTAATCTTTAAAAATCTGTTTCTTGTCCTCTAATTTTAAACTCATAGCGTTCGTTGTTTAATATAATTTTTTCCCATTATAATAAGAGGTGCAAAATTATTGATTTTTTTTTTCTTAACAAGAATTAGAGAAAAAAAATCAAATTCCTTTTTGTTTATTATGTGTTTGTTTCTCAATGATATTTAATGATTCTTCAAATGGGTGTGGAAAGAGATTCAGCTCTTTCTCCGTTTTATACAGATCAAACCGGGTATGTGAAGGCCTTGGGGCAGGCTCATTTAATGCCGGGGAAAGTACCGGGGTGAGCAAATTCCTATCCAGCCTGAAATGGTCCACTATCTTCAGTGCCATGGTATAAATACTCATCACTTCTTTTCCGGTTAATACATCCGTTAATTTTTGAATCTGGTCTCTTTTAACCAGGACAAAAAGCTGGTCATTGGTCCTTTTTTGCATGCGCTGTTTTTTTGATAAGGGCGTTTCCAATCTGGCAATCAAGACATCTTTTGTGATCGCAGTAATTGTTCTTTAACTGCAATAAAGCCTGAGTATAATAAGCATTGAATGAATCTATCCCCATTTTCTGCCATTTGCTGATGATTGAATTTTTCTCAGGGGGCAATTTTAATAAAAAATCAAGGGCCCGCTCTTTAAAGGCTTGTTTATTGTGTTTTTGCCCGTATAAGAAAAGGAAGGGTACCAGCGTATTAATCACCAGAATATGAAACGCACTGTCACCTAAATTTTTTTGTTTTTTATGAGTTTCTTTGCTGAACCTGTAATGGGTGTGCCAGTAGGCTGAGGTCTCTGCCTTAAAAAGTGTTTTCATCTCTCTCAACTCTTTCTTTTCAAGCATATGAGAAAAAAGCCTGCTGGACTGATGGATCAGGGCACAAAATTGGGCAATTCGCACGGTTGGAAAGTTACCCGGACGGAGCCGGGCAAATTTCCAGAGATGCTTTTCCATGGGTTTTAAGTGCCACTTCTTTTTCAGGTATTGGTATTCTTTAAACAGTTGCTGATGGTACTGGTCATGAATGACCATTTGATCCAGAAATCCGGCCTGTCCGAAAAAAAGCGCCTCAAGCTGAAAAAGGCTGTCTTTATGTTTGTTTACCACTTTTAGTGGAATGCTTTTGGCCAGTAATTCGAAAGGTTCGCTGTTTACTTTAAAGCCGAAATTTCTGGCCAGTTTGTGATAAAAAGTAGTTTCCCAGTTGTTATGGTTTTCTTTCAACTCCTTTTCAATGTCTCCTGATTTATCTTCCAGCCGTTCGATGGTCAGCTTGCTCAGCCAGAAGTCGATAATAAACGGGTCGACCGTATGCATGGTCCATTCACAGGGAACCCATGCCTCATTTTTTAGCAGGCTTTCGTAGTTTTTGAACAATTTTTGGGGAAACTTCAGCTCGGTTGTGGGGATGTTTTCTCCGGTGGTTCGTTTGACTTGCTGGTTGTTATTTAAAACTACCTGGAGAATGACATTGTCGTAAGCTTTATCGGTGTCGTGGCCGTGATGGTACCAGTCGGCCGAGTTGATATGAATTTCGACGTTGCCTGCCCACAGGGTTTTTCCAATTTTTATTTTTGCATTCTGAAAATCCGGGCCGGAATCGGTGTTGGGCAAACCAACATCCACTACCTCGATGTTTTCCCCATCGGTGGTTTGGAGTTTTTTTTCTTCAAAGAGTCTGTATTTCCACAGGTAATGCAGGAATTTTTCAGGGACTTTTTCCATTTTTTTAGGTTTGAGGATACCAGTAGTCAAATATAAGAATTTCCGGTATATATTTTTTATGATGGGTATATTTTTTTGAAGATGGCCACGAATCCCGCTTCCAGACGGGACAAGTGCACGGATGAAATATTTTATTTTTTGAGAGCAGTCACAAAAATTCGCCACCCAAACTCCAAAGCACTAAAAGCCACTAAAAATATGTTTTTACTGGTTTGCTCGGAGAGCGATTAAGATGGCCACGAATGCACGAATAGATTTTTTTTAAATATTATTTATTGTTTCATCTGTTGCGCTCCAGGCGTGTAAACTGCCTTGTTCAATGGTATCAGTTGGAGCGCTTTGGAGAGGAGCGGTTTCATTCCCGGGTTGTCACCCGGGGTTATCGCTGTTCAACCCCGGCGTTGGTTTGCTGATGAAGAGGTCAATCTGTGGAGTAAAGATATGGTTGTTTTCAATTCAGAACCGGTCAGACCGCTTAAGCGGTCTGACCGGTAAGATACTGCTTCATTTCCTGCTGCATTTCCCGGGCTTGGGCAGCGGCTGTAGCTGCAAATTGTTCGGAAGGATCGGCAAATATGATGGAGCGGGAAGCGTTGATCAGCAAGCCGCACTGGTGGTTCATCCCTTGTTCGGATACCTCTTTCAGGCTGCCTCCCTGAGCACCCACGCCGGGTACCAGTAAAAAGTGATTGGGAATGATGTTTCTTATGTGTTTTAGCTCTCCGGGCCTTGTCGCACCTGCCACAAACATGGTATTGTCTGCCGATCCCCACTTAGCGGCTTCTGTAATGACTTTTTCATAAAGGTAGAGTTTGTCCTGACCGGAATGAAAATATTGAAAGTCCGCTGCACCCTTGTTTGATGTAAGCGCGAGGATGATCACCCATTTGTCGGAAAATTCCAGGAAGGGTTGAACAGAATCCTTTCCCATGTAAGGGGCAATGGTTACCGCATCAAAATTGAGTGTGGAAAAGAAGGTTTGTGCATATTTTTTGGCTGTATTGCCGATGTCTCCTCTTTTGGCATCGGCAATCAGGAAGATACCGGGATGATGCTCCCTGATATGGGCGGTGGTTTTTTCCAGGGTTTCCCAGCCTTTGCTGCCCAGTGCTTCGTAAAAGGCGGTATTGATCTTATAAGCCACACAATATTTATGGGTGGCCTCCACGATGGCCCTGTTGAACTCAAATACCGGATCCTGCTCATTTTTTAAATGTACGGGGATCTTGTCCATGTCGGAATCCAGCCCGACACAAAGATAGCTTGCTTTGGCCAGGATGTTCCGATATAAGCCGTCTGCATCCATTTTATTCCTCTTCTTCTATACCGGTTTCTTTCAGTTTTTCCGCATTTTCTGCCATCTGCAGCTTGTCTGTGATCTCCTGTATCTCTCCGTCCATAACCGATTCAAGGTTGTATAACGTAAGGTTTATGCGGTGATCCGTAACCCTTCCCTGAGGAAAGTTGTAGGTCCGGATTTTTGCAGAACGGTCACCGGTGGAGACCATGGTTTTCCTTTTGGAGGCGATATCCTCATTGTGTTTCTGTAATTCGAGGTTGTAGAGCCTGGATCTTAATTCGGCCTTGGCCTTGTTGAGGTTTTTGAGCTGAGATTTTTCATCCTGGCAGGTCACAACGATTCCGGTGGGTATATGGGTGAGCCTGATTGCGGAGTAGGTAGTGTTCACCGACTGGCCTCCCGGGCCCGAGGACATGAATACGTCTTTTCTGATCTCTTCATCTTTCAGTTCAACATCCACATCTTCTGCTTCCGGCAATACGGCCACGCTTGCTGCCGAGGTATGCACCCTTCCCTGGGTTTCTGTCTGGGGCACACGTTGAACCCGGTGCACGCCCGATTCGTACTTAAGTGTTCCATACACCTTATCACCGCTTACTTTCATCACTATTTCCTTAAAGCCTCCCACAGTTCCTTCGGATGCATGGGTTACTTCCACCTTCCATTTCTTCTTTTCACAATATTTGACGTACATCTTGTACAGGTCACCTGCAAATATGCTTGCCTCGTCGCCTCCGGTTCCTGCCCGGATCTCCAAGAAGGCATTCTTATCGTCCTCGGGGTCCTTCGGAATAAGCAGCATCTTTATTTTATCTTCCAATGGATCTTTTTTGTTGTTCAGCTCATCAAGCTCCTGTTTGGCCATTTCCCGGAGCTCTTCATCCTTCTCATTTTCCAGTATTTCCTTGTCTGTTTTGATATTCTCCAGAAGCTGTTTGTATTCCTCATATGCCTCTATAATGGGCTGAAGGTCCTTGTATTCTTTGTTCAGTTTCACATACCGGTCCATATCCGCCATGATATCGGGGTCGGTAATCAGCTCGCTAACCTCATCAAATCGCATCTTGACGCCCTCAAGCTTCTGCAGGATCATGTTTTTATCTTCACTCATAATTGTTTTCTTTTAACCGTTATAATGGATAACGATATTAAGCATACTCAAATGTTCCATGGGCGGTTTTGATTGTCAACTTTTTCCCCTCGGACTGATGACACCTGCCCACAGCTTTGGCTTCCAGATTAAAGGCTCCGGCTGTTTCAACGATATCACCCACCAGTTCCTCTGGGACATAAAGCTCAAAACGGTGGCCCATATTAAATACCTGGTACATTTCTTTCCAGTCGGTTCCGGACTCCTTTTGGATGATGCGGAAGATTTCCGGGGGTTCGAAAAGATTGTCCTTTACGACATGAAGATCATCCACAAAGTTCAGTATCTTCGTCTGTGCGCCCCCGCTGCAATGGATCATTCCGTGTATCCCGGAATGGTATTTGTTCAGAATTTCTTTAACTACAGGTGCGTATGTTCTGGTGGGAGAGAGGACCAGCTTTCCCGCATCCATCCCCAGCTTTTCAATTTTGTCGGTCAGACGGTAGCTGCCCGAATAAACCAGGTTTTCTGGCAGCGCCGGATCGAAGCTTTCCGGGTGTTGCCGGGCCAGGTAATGGGCAAACACGTCATGCCGGGCCGAGGTAAGTCCGTTGCTGCCAATGCCGCTGTTGTATTCTTTTTCGTATGTGGTTTGTCCCGATGATGATAATCCGACGATAACGTCTCCCGCCTGAATGTTGCTGTTGTCAATGACCTGGTCTCTTTTGAGCCGGGCCGTAACGGTAGAATCCAGTACCAATGTTCTTACAAGATCTCCTACATCGGCTGTTTCTCCGCCCGTGGACCATATCTGAATGTCCATATCCCGCAGCTCCTGTAAGATTTCTTCCGTACCGTTGATGATGGCCGAAATCACCTCACCGGGGATCAGATTCTTATTTCTTCCGATGGTTGAGGAAAGCAGTATGTTGTCATAAGCCCCCACGCACAGCAGGTCATCCAGGTTCATGACCAGCGCATCCTGGGCGATGCCTTTCCATACGCTCATGTCGCCGGTTTCCTTCCAGTATAAATAGGCCAGGGAAGATTTGGTGCCCGCACCGTCGGCATGCATAATGTTGCAATAGGCCTCATCCCCGCTGATTACATCCGGGATGATTTTGCAAAAAGCATTGGGGTATAACCCTTTGTCAATATGTTGCAGGGATTGATGCACATCCTCCTTGGATACCGATACGCCTCTTTTATTATATCTGGATTCCTGTGACATGATGTCTGGTTTTTATGGTTGACAAAATTACGAATTCGAAGTGGATTAGTGCAAGAATGGGATCGCTTTTTCAGCCAGGGTAGATAGGCTGGGGCTGGCAGTGCAATACAATTATCATTCAAGGGTTGATGTTTTGTTTGAAAGGAGAAGGCGAAAAGTTTCTGTATTTTTTTCTTACAAAGCCAGCATGCAATCATGAGAAGCGGTTTTTAAACCGTACGAAATTTTCATGCAAGCATGCGGGATGTTTTTTCGGCGACGGAAAACGCCATGCAAGCATGCGAGACGTTTGCTTGGCAATGGAAAAGGTCATGCAAGCATGCGAGACGTTTCCTCGGCAATGGAAAACGTCATGCAAGCGTGCGAGACGTTTTCTCG
>JAGXLC010000082.1:0-11240 GCA_018334875.1 Bacteroidales bacterium
CAAACGTTCAAACTCCCGTCAAACAATTCTTTGATACTTATAGGTGTTGGTGGTTTTGTTGAACACCGCAGCCAGCTTGTGGATATGCAGGTCTGGGGAATAAGGGAGATCCATATTTTTTTATTTGTTGACCCGCAAGGTATTAAAAAGATGAGAGAAAAAAATGAAAATATATTTGACTTATATGTTTCTCCATAAACTCCTGAATTTTGATGATTGCGGATACAAAGGTACAGTTCGGATATGACAAACGGTGTCGTTGGAGTCAACAGGCAGAAAAACCATTCCAATTTTTTGCGTAAATTTGTCTATAAAACTCAAGATATGACAGTAAATGAATTAATTAAAAAACTACAGGCGTTTGATCAGAATTTAAGGGTTGTTACTCCCGGTTTTGATGAGAGCAATCTGGAAGATATAGAAACGGTTCAATGGGTCCGGGTAGAGTTTCATGATGAACAGGAAAAATTTCATGGCGGGCGTCACAAAGAATCTGAAACTGGCGTCAATGCGGTAAAGATTGACTGGCAATGAAACAACCTTTCCTCTAACCTCTCCCGCTATTTGGGTGAGATCAGACGGGGTGCCAGGGGTAAAGCCATCAGATGATTCCTGATGGACGGTGGGATTAGTGGTAGTAATTCTCGCGCTCGCCCCACAGCCGTGCGTCTGTTTTGGTGAAATGCCACAAATCTAACCGTTTATGGCCATCCAATTATTATTAATTCTATTCATTGAGTTGGGTGGCAAATAACTTTTGTATATATTTTTCCCCTTCTTTTGTAAATTGATAACCTTTGCGACTTGAATCAGAAACTTTGGCAATAATTTTTTGAATTTCAAATGTATCTAAAAAATTGGATATCTTGGAAACCGAAACTCCATGTTCGTTTAAGATGGCATTAATTCCACGCATATGGAATTTTTTCCCGGCATTCATTGTTTGGTTATAATAAGCAGCAATCAAAATTTTATCCCGTGTTTCCGATGAATTAGGAAGATTGGCTAACCAATCTGCGAAATTGGTTCCTAAAGCATTTAAAATTTGCTGGGAAACAGAGGATTTTGCTGAGATTGTTTCTTTGACGGGTTCCTTTAACGGTTGTTTTGTTTTAGCTTCTTTATCCTGATCTTCCGGTTTTTCTAAAGATGGAGCGGATAATTGTTGTTGCTCAGGTATTGTTTCGTATGCTCTTTTGGCAAGATATTCTTGAGTATCCGCATTGTGTAAATTAAAAATATTCCGGAACTGTTCGGAAACAAATGTATCGTCTCCTTCAATGGTAACCTCTATTGTTCCGAATTTCAGGTATACTTTTGAATAATTAGTACTCATAATATAAATGGTTAATTGACGAACCCAATTTAATAATTTTTGTTCAATTGAACATCATCATATATTTTTTTGCCTGCATTTGAATGCCTTTTTGCCATATATAGAGACACAGCCGTGCGTCTCTAAGTACTCAGAAGAATATGATCTCTTGAGAGTTTCTCGGGGATCTGCAGATTTAGCGGACAGGCCTGTACACAGTTGCGGCAATTGATACACATATCTCCCTTTACCGGTAGTTCAGCGTAAAGGCCGCTTGCCTTATTCCAGTCGTAATCGTCCATGGCATATCTTTCGAAACGCAGAATGTCAGCTATGGGTATATGTTGGGGACAATGGAACTGACATTTTCCGCACATACGGCAAGCAGACCTGTCGGCTTCGGCAGCCATCATCTCTAATGCACGAGTTTCCTGAGCGCGTAAGTCTTTCCCGGCACCTGAATAGGTTTCCACAAATTCTTCCAGATTTCTAACACGAACCACTGCTGCATCAAGCATTGTTTGAGTTGTAAGCCAACGTACCAAAGCATTATGTGGTGCCGTTCCGTTCGGAAGCTTGTCCATGAATGTCTGATCCTGCCTCATACGCCCAATTCCCCGCGCAGTTTTCATGGCAATGGTGCCGAAATTTCTTCTCCGGGCAAACTCTATAAACTTGTCCATCTCAGGGTCATCTCCATAGGAATACATAAACTGAGCATGTTCATAAATGCCGTCCTCAACTACGGCTGTTAGTATCTTTGCTGCACTCTCTCCGTTTTCCACCCTGGAACTTCCATCATAGCTGTGCTGTGAAAGGCACAGGTGTTTTACAAGTCCTTCCTTTTTCAACCGCTCAAAAGCACGTACAAAACTCCTGTCCTTCTTAAGTTCTTCTGTATTGTGATAACCAAAATGTAGCTGCATGTCATCAAAGTAGCGAAGACCGGTTCTTTCCAAAGCTTCTTTGACATACCTGTAGTGTTCCTCTTCATCGAAATGCCCGGAATAATGATTCCCTCCCACGCGATCGACTGTAACCTGACAATAGTGAGCATCCCTGTTTTTAATAATGGCCTCGGGCGCACCGCTCTTCATCCATCGATTGGCCTTATGCCAGTAATTCATCCCACACAGGATACCGGCTTCCATAGGCATCTGGGCCATATCTCCCGTCCCAATCAAGACAGATATGTCTCTCTGGCTATATCCCAGTTTACGGCGTGGCAGTTTCCCTACTTTTTTTGCAGCTTCTTCAATTATTGAGGAGCTCTCCTGCCATGGACTACCTGCCAGTTTGCCTGTCAGGCCTCCCAAAACAGCCGTTAAGGACAATTTTAAAAATTTCCTTCTTTCAAATGAATTGTTGTTTGTCATGTTATATGCCCTCCTGAATTATAATATGTTGTAATATTAAAGTATCCTTTTTAAAATTCTTTCACTTATATTTCAATGCTAAAGCCTGGTTTAAAAATACAAAAAAAACCGCAGATCAAAACAAAAAAACAATAATTATCAGGAAAAAGGGAAAAGTTACTTTTAACCAAGCCCTTTCAACCGGCGGGAAGGCTGAATATAAAAGTAGTTCCTTCATTTTCCCTGCTTTCCGCCTGAATCGTGCCTCCATGTTTTTCTATAAATTCCTTGCAAAGAAGCAATCCCAGGCCTGTGCTCGCTTCCCCTTCCGTGCCGGGGCGGTTCACTTTTGCATCGAGACGGAAGAGGTTGTTTTTCATATCCTCATTCATTCCTATACCCGTATCTTGTACATATATTTTCACCCTGCCGCCTTCGGATGGATCAGCGCCTATTGATACACGTCCTCCCCCGGGAGTAAATTTAATGGCATTGGAGGTTAGATTCCGCAGTATAGCCGATAACATCCTTCTGTCGGCTTTCACCTGTACCGTTTCAGGGATATGGGCAGACAACTCAATATCTTTTTGAGCAGCCTGTTCCCGTGCAGAGGCAACGCTTTCATCCACCACCTCACCGAGTTGTATTTTTTCAGGCTGAAATTCGGTGATGCCCCTTTGTAAATGCGACCATTCCAAAAGATTTTCCAGCAGGGAAAAAAGATTATTCGCAGATTGTCTTAATATAGTGATCTTTTCCAGTATTTGATCCTTACTGAATTTGGAAAAACGCTCCTCCAAAAACTGCAGATATCCAAGAAAAGCATTGAACGGAGATCTCAGATCATGGGCAATGATGGAAAAGAATTTGTCTTTTTCCGCATTCAATTCCTGTAAATGTTTCTCTCTTTCCCGTATGGTTTTTTCGGCTGCTTTTCTTTTGCTAATATCCCGGGCAATGGTAAGGATGGCAGGCTTGTCCTCATATCTTATCAGCCGGCTGTTTAACTCTACCGGTATGGAGGCTCCGTTTCGTGTTAAATGCACAGATTCTACAAACAAATGCCCGTTTTGCTTTAGTTTTTCCATTCTTTCGGGGAATTTAGCGGCATATTCGGGATCATCGATATCTCCCGGCCTCAGCCTGAGAAGTTCCTCCCGTGTATATCCAAGCCGATCACAGGCAGCCTGATTTACTTCCAGAAACCGGCCGTTCAGATCATGAATGAAGATGGCATCAGCCGCAGAAGCAAACAGGGTTTTAAACTTTGCCTCGGACTTTCGAAGCGCTTCTTCCCGCTCAATGGACTCAAGTATGTATGAGAGATCAATGGCCAATTCGGCAAGCAATTTTATCTCTTCATCATAAAAATCATTCCGGGAGGAGGAAATATTCAGCACTCCACGTCGCTTTCCTGAAACGGATATGGGAAATGATACGGCAGAACGACAACCACTCCCGTTCAATTCTTGTGCGGATTTTCCCTCTGCCCGGTGTAATTCCTGTTGATTGGAAATTATATAACTACCGGACAATATGGCCCTGACAGCAGCATTTTTCTCGGCACCGGACTGATTGAGCTCCAGATCATCCGGGGAATGTTTGCTGTCCCATATTCCTTCACGTGCTACAACCTTTAACCGGTTCCGGGTATGATCTGTCATACCAATCCAGGCTCCTTCATATCCACCATGCTCCAATAGATTCCTGCATAGAACTTCAAACAATTCCTGCGGTTCACGCATATGCCTGACGTTCTGATTGAGCTCATTGAGTATATGATATAGGTTATTAAGGAGATACAAGCGATGCTCATCCTTTTTCCGTTCCGTGATATCTTCGATAACGGACATTATGCCTGTTATATACCCCTCCGCATCATACATCGGTGCAGTTGAAACACTAATATCGATCGGGTGGCCGTCCTTGGTAATTCGTTTCAACTCTTTTCCGGAAAAGGCATTTCCCTGCATAACCTTCTTTCTCAAATCAGCAAATTCATGTTCCTTGTCTTCCGGCACGATCGGCAATTTTCTGCCCATTACTTCCCCGGCATTCCAGCCAAAAATTCTTCCGGCAGCCTTATTCCATGAACGCACGTATCCTTCAGGAGAAAGGCTTATGATGGCCAATGGTGAGGCTTCCACCATAGCTCTCTGGTACTGCTCATTTTCCTTAAGAGCCTGCCAGGTTTGTTCATTTCGAAGAACCAATGTCAGATAATCGGAAATCTCTTTCAGTGTATCTATCTCATGCCTGGCCCAGTTATGGGGGAAAGGTGCGTCAAAGCATAAAAGTCCTGTTAAATGATCGGAATGTACCAGCGGAACATCAAGAATGGCTCTTGTTTTGCCTTCCTCCAAAGCCTCCTTTATAGGTTCTACCAGAACGCTATTTTTCACTTTGTGAATAATAACAGGCTCATCATATTTTAATTTTTCCAGATATTTTGGAGCCTGCTTAAGATCGGCTGTAAGCCCGGTAATATCAGGCATTGTTTTGGGCTGGGAAGTTGCCACTACCGTTAGCTCCCCTTGTTTGTTTATCGTGTTGTATGCGATCCGGTATTCAGGAAAATAGTTGCTGAGGAGTTTCACTGTATAGTCTATAATCCCGGATGCTGACCAGCCCGCCAAAACATTCCTGGATATATCATTTAACCATTTGGTTCTTAAATAGGAGTGGCTGTAGGATTGATCCGTTGCATCCCTGGAGGTAGCTCCATTGTCTTCTTTAAGCCGGGTATAAGAAATGATGATGTGGTCTTTTCCCGGAGAGAAAACCTCCATTTTGAACCAGGCAGCCAGGAAATCAAAATAGTATTCAAAAGTTTTATGTTTCCCGTTTAATGCAACATCTTCATATACATTCAGAAGATCTTTCATCTCTTCTTCTGTCAAACCGCACGCCAGGCGGGAAGCTCTTTCACCCTCAATGTATGATTGTTGCAATCCTGTTAGTTCTTTATAGGCAGGATTGGCCTCTATTATTTCTAAATCTATGACCTGACCATTTTCATCAAAGATAAGTTTATAATGCACAAATGCTGTATGGATGCGGTTGAAAATGATATGGGAGAGATCGGTATTCATGCTGAAACCTGAATTGATCGGCTTTTTGTTATACGCCAGAAATGTTAATTTAAAAGATGAAACCCGCATCCAGAAACCTTCACAACAAGAACATGAGTAACATGCGGGTTCCATGGTAATACGAGCAAAATTTCTGAATTTGGCATATAAATCAGTTTGAAATTCAATTTTTTAATATACTGTTACATTAATGAAAAAGAGGGAGTGAAATTTAATCCTTTTTATGTAAAAACCCAATAAGGTAATGAGAAAAATCGCAAAATTCTCAGAGCTTTTACTGATTCTACTTTTTATTAAGTATACAAAGAAGGTCAAAGAACCTTATTCAAAAATCTGTCTTCTCAATTGCCTGATGAATGATAAATCTATGTGAAATCCTGTCTTTCCTATTTGCCCCCTACCTGCTGCGGAGCAGACCCCCTGCCGTCGGGCAGGTGTGTGGTTCAAAAAAATAAAGTCAACCACTTAATTCTTAGTATGGTACTTATAATCAGGTTAGAAAATATTTGTTTGCATCTAAAGCCGGGGTTAGATATCAGTCCTCATTCTTTGGATTTATAAATAATTCGGATTAACTTTAATCAATTAAATTATTAATCCTTTTTATTATGAAAATCTCCAGACGTTCCTTCATGAAAGCCGCTTCCCTCATGCCTTTGCTGGCAGTGCCGGCAGGTATCCGTGCCGGTGTCCAAAGTCCGGAATCCATAGACAGGCCCAAACTGAAGCTCAGCTTGAATGCCTATTCCTTCAACCGCTTACTCCAGGATGGAGAAATGGATTTGTTTCAATTGCTTGACTTCTGCGCTGAAAACAATCTGGATGCAATAGACCCCACGGGATATTATTTTCCCGGATATCCGGAAGTACCCGGCGACGAATACATCAACCGGTTCAAAAAACAGGCTTTTCTCCAGGGCCTGGACATTAGCGGTACAGGCGTAAGAAACGATTTTTCCAACCCCGATGCTTCAGAACGGGAAAAAGACCTGGAGCATATAAAAGAGTGGATCGTTGTTGCCTCCAAAATGGGGGCTCCCTGTATCCGCCTGTTCGCAGGCAGAAATATGCCTGAGGGCTATTCCCAGGCTGATGTCAATGAATGGGTCGTAGAAGGTCTTACACAGGCGGCTGATTATGGAAAGTATTATGGCGTGATGATCGCCATGCAGAACCACAACGATTTCATCAAAACCTCCGATCACCTCATCGAGATCATGGAAACAGCCAACCACGACTGGCTGGGCTTGCACCTCGACATTGGCAGCCTGCGGCAGGGCAATCCCTATGAAGAAATCAAAAAAGTGGTGCCCTATGCCATTACCTGGCAGATCAAGGAGCTGGTCTATTTTGACGGAAAACCCCGCGAAACCGATCTGAAGAAAGTATTTCAGATAGCCGCAGATGCCGGCTACAGGGGTTATCTGCCGCTGGAAACACTGGGCGAAGGGGATCCCTATAAAAAAGTGGAAAAATTAATCGCCGGGGCAAGAAAGGCCCTTGCGACTGTTGAAACCCCCATGCAGTAATATCCTCAACACGAACATGATTAAAAAGCGGGTTCCATGGCGATACACGCAGAGTTTCCGAATTTGGCATATAAATCAATTTGAAATTCAAACCTTTAATAAACTGGTACACTAATGAACCTTAAAAACATTGAATTATGAGATCACTGATCACGGGAATACTGTTCATATTTATAGCGATTATAGGATTTGCTCAGCAAGATAATCCGATGAACGGCCTGATCTTAACCGGTAAACATCACCCGGGACACGACTGGAAAGAGACAACACCGGTCATTCGATCGGCCCTGGAAAAAGGCGACATGAACGTGGATGTGTCAAAGGATATCGAAGACCTTGCCCGGCTGAACCTCAGCCGGTATGATTTTCTGGTGCTGAACTACAACAACTGGGATGATCCCGAAGGACTGAGCGATGCCTCCAAAAAAGACTTTACGACTTATCTTAAAGAAGGAGGCGGATTGCTGATCATCCACTTTGCCAACGGGGCCTGGCACAAATCCCTGCCTGAAGCAGGCGAATCCGACTGGCCGGAATTCCGCAAAATCTGCCGTAGGGTATGGGATCATGACGGACCCAGCGCTCATGATGCCTACGGAAAATTTACAGTGGAGGTCACCGATGTGGAGCATGAGATCACCGAGGGCATATCGGATTTTCAAACTAAGGACGAACTGTATTACAAACAGGTGGGCGATGAACCGGTGAGTGAGCCTTTGCTGGTGGCTAAATCGGAGGATACAGGCAAAATGGAGCCACAGGCCTGGACCTACCGATACGGTACAGGAAAAATATTCCAAATCCTTTTGGGTCACGATGCAGAATCCCTGTCGGTGCCAGAGGTGCAGCAAATATTGAGAAACGCAGCACAGTGGTCGGGAGAATAAATAATTTCTTCTTATAATATTAACCACAAAGCGCAACGATAAAATCACGGAGAAAATATTTTGCCACCATAGCATAGGAACACCAAACAGCATTAAGTTTATTTTTTGTGGGATTATGTGCTTTAGAGTTTTAGTGGCACTTCATAAACCTGGAAGCTTCGTAATCTCTCGTAGATGACAGTATAAATCTCAATTATAATAAATTATGAAATCAGCTATCCATCTTTTCCTTTTCACCCTGGTTACTTCACTCTTTCTCTCGCTTTCATCAAAAGCTGAAGAAGAGCGAAAGAAGCCCAATGTAATCCTGGTCATAACAGATGATCAGGGCTACGGAGACCTGGCCTGCCATGGCAACTCCATCATTGAAACGCCGAACATGGATGAATTGTACGGCGAAAGTGTAAGGCTCACGGATTTTCATGTTGCCCCGACAAGCGCTCCCACCCGGGCCGGTCTTTTAAGCGGAGCCAACAAAAACCGGGCCGGGGCCTGGCATACCATTGGAGGCTGCAGCCTGCTTCGTGAAAGATTTATCAGCATGCCTGAAGTATTCAACAGAAATGGTTATGCAACCGGGATGTTCGGCAAATGGCATCTGGGAGATGCCTATCCTTATCTTCCCCATCACCGGGGCTTCGATGAAGCCGTGTATCACGGAGGCGGCGGAGTAGGGCAAACGCCCGACTACTGGAACAACGATTATTTCGATGACCATTACTTCCGCAACGGAGTTCCCGAAAAATTCGAAGGCTATTGTACCGATGTCTTTTTCGAAGAGGCTATGAAATTCATAGATGATCACCGGGAAGAGCCGTTCTTTGTGTATCTTTCCACAAATGCACCACACAGTCCCCTAAATGTAGAAGAAGAATATTTCAACCGGTATAAAAATGAAGAGGAACTTACTGAGGAACAAAAGGTTTTCTATGGAATGATCACCAACATTGACGACAATCTGGGGATGCTGGAGAAAAAACTGGAAGAACAGGACCTTCGTGAAAATACGATTCTGATCTTTATGACCGACAATGGTACGTCTTACGGCGCCGGTATATTCAATGCAGGAATGAAGGGAAACAAGGGTTCTCAGTACGAAGGGGGGCACCGGGTACCCTTTTTCATCCGGTGGGAACAAACCGGCATTGAGGGTGGACGGGATGTTGAAGCCATCAGCTCCCATACCGATGTGCTTCCAACACTGATCGATTTATGCAACCTTACCCCTGTAGACGGCCCTGCCTATGACGGGAGAAGTCTCAAGCCGCTCCTGACAGGGAAAACCCAATCATGGCCCGATGAGCGGACAGTAATCATCGATCAAAACCGTAAACAACATCCTGAGAAATGGCGAATGAACAGTGTAATGACAGACCAGTGGCGGCTGATCGACGGCAAAGAGCTGTATAACATACAAAAGGATCCGGGACAGAAGCATGACATAGCCTCAGAACATCCGGAAGTTGTCAGGCAACTGCGTGCCGAATATCAACGGTGGTGGGATTACGTGTCTGCTGATTTCGGAAAATATGAAGCCTATAAAATTGGCTTCCCGGGCCATGAAGAAGTCACGCTTACCTGCCATGACCTTCATACACCGGGTATAGTAGCCTGGAACCACTCACAAATCAGACAACCCGGAAACAACAACCTTTTAAAGGGTTACTTTATGATTGATGTGTATGAGAAGGGAACTTATAAAATATCTCTCCGGCGCTGGCCCGGAGAATCAGGTTTGGCATTTGATGAAACTCCCGGGCAACTGGGAGAAGATAAACAATGGTATGAGGCCAAACCTGAAGGAACGGTTATTGATCTGGAAAGAGCAGCTATTGAAGTGGAAGGCTTACGCCTGGAAAAACCGGTGGATATGTCTGCCAAAGAGGTAACCTTCCAGGCAAAATTATCCGGTGGACGGCAACAGTTCAAACCTTATTTTATCACTGAAGACAATAAGGAGTTTGGGGCATTTTATGTATATATTAAGCCTTTAGAGTAAAACTTGCACGTGTTTTACAATGAATTTATATTTTGGTACTTTCAAAGTTAATCCAATTATTATGCGTAACAAAAATTTAATTTCTTTTACTACTTTATTGATCATAACAATGTTGGGTTGCACTTTAGAAGAGGAGCAACCGGTAGATTATGTGAACCCCTATATCGGAAACATCAGCCATTTGCTGGTGCCAACCTATCCTACGGTGCATCTGCCGAACAGTTTTCTGCGTGTATATCCCAACCGCGACAGTTATACCGACGTCTCCATGGATGGATTGCCCCTGATTGTGGTAAATCACAGGGGTTCCCATGCCTTTCACCTGAGCCCTTTTCAGGGCAGTGAAAAAGACATCCGGCCGGTAATTTCCTACAGCTACGACAATGAAACGATCACCCCCTACTCCTGGTCCGTATTTCTGGATGGACAGCAGACGCAGGTCAATTTTGGCGTATCGCACCAGTCGGCAATGTATCAGATTGATTTTAATGACGAGGAAGAAGCCTATCTTATTCTGAATGCAGAGAATGGCATGCTCGGGTGGAACGGAGAAGCCATTAGGGGGTACCGATCTGTAGGAAACGGGACAAAGGCCTATTTGCATCTGCTGCCCGAACAATCACCCAAGAATGTATTTGTGCTGGAGAAGGGGGAATTGGCAGAGCAACAACAGACAGAAGGGAATAATGTCTCTATTGTATTGAAATATCCCGCTAATACCGGATCCATCAACCTCCGCTATGGCATTTCATTCATTGATGAAGCACAGGCCAGAAACAACATGGAAAGGGAGGTGGAAGACAAAGCCATGAGCACTTTGCATAGTGAAGGCCGAAAGATCTGGAACGAAGCCCTCGGAAAAATCGAGGTGGAAGGGGGCAGCGAGGATGACAAAACGGTATTTTACACAGCTTTGTACCGCACCTATGAGCGGCCCGTGTCCATCTCAGAGGATGGCCGTTATTTCAGTGCTTTCGATGGCCAGGTTCATGATGATCAGGGCTTCCCCTTCTATACGGACGACTGGATATGGGACTCCTACCGGGCCCACCATCCTTTGAAT
>JAGXLC010000082.1:11770-15433 GCA_018334875.1 Bacteroidales bacterium
TTTTATCGAACCTTTTGACTATAAATTTTCCGGAGGGCCGGGAGCCCGCGATTATTACGATGAAAATAACGGCTGGACCTACCGTTGGGAAGTTACCCACAACGTAGCCGACTTGATCGATCTGATGGGCGGTAGAGAAGCTTTCACTGAAAACCTGGACGCCCTGTTCAATGAACCCCTGGATAAACCCAAGTATCAGTTCTATGAACAACTGCCTGATCAGACAGGAAATGTCGGGCAGTTCTCTATGGGCAACGAGCCCAGTTTTCACATCCCTTATCTATACAATTATGCAGGTCACCCCTGGAAAACGCAGAAACGCATCCGGCATTTGATGAGACAGTGGTTCCGCAACGACCTGATGGGCATACCGGGCGATGAAGATGGGGGTGCCATGTCGGCATTTGTGGTATTTTCCTGTATGGGATTCTATCCGGTTACCCCGGGATTGCCTGTTTACAACATTGGCAGCCCGGTGTTCGATGAAATCACCATTCATCTGTCCGGCGGAAACGATTTTATCATTGAGGCCGGCAACAATTCACCTCATAACAAGTATATCCAGTCTGCCACTTTTAACGGAAGCCCTCTGAACAAGCCATGGTTTGTACATGAAAAGATGATGGAGGGAGGCACACTTAAGCTCAAAATGGGACCGAAGGCCAACAAACAGTGGGGTAGTGAAAAAAAGGCAGCCCCGCCTTCATTTAACCTCAGCAAATGAAATTTAAATCATCATATGATATACAAAAAATTCCCAGAGATATGCATTGATATAGAGTGATATTAAAATCGCCCAGAAATTATTGTCTTTAAAATTAAACAATTGCTCAGATGCATTTGTTAAGCCGGAAATCCTTAAAATAAATATGATGAAGAAGATTATTCTTACGCTTTTAATCGCAGGAATGAGTTTATCATTCGCCAGCGCACAGTCCAATTACAATACCGGCATTGGTTTCAGGGGCGGTTTGTCAAACGGATTAACCATAAAACATTTTTTGGATTCCGAAAATGCTCTCGAGGGGCTCGCTTCATTCAGGTGGTCAGGTTACAATATAACCGGACTGTACGAAAGACATGCTACAGCTTTTGACTCACGGGGCTTCAACTGGTATTACGGGGTAGGTGGTCATATAGGATTCTGGGATGGTGATGAAAACCCCTGGTTTGATGATAGTCAGAGCTATACCGTAGTGGGTATCGATGGCATTTTAGGTTTGGAATACACCTTCGAAGAGATACCCATCAACCTCAGCATAGACTGGAAGCCAGCCTATAACCTGGTAGGTAACACAGGCTTCTGGGGAGACAATGGAGCCTTCTCCGTCCGGTTTGTATTCTGAAAAAAGGGATGGAATATCCTTGTAAGAAGGGATATAAATTCTTAAAACAGCGAGAGTAGTAAGAAACGGATAGGACAGGCTTAAAGTAAATTCGCTGATTCCATGGAAAATGGCCGACGGGTATATATAGTCGGAGAAACCACATTCGATATCATCTTCAGGGATGATCAGCCTAAAGAAGCCAGGGTAGGCGGATCGCAGCTCAACACATGTGTCTCCCTCGGAAGGTTGGATATACCGGTTACATTCATCACCATGTTTGGAAATGATCAGGTGGGTGACATAGCCTGGCGTTTTCTTAAGGAAAATAACATTTCAGATGATTATGTCACCCGGTATGAAGGCAATTCACGGGTAGCCCTGGCTTTCCTTGATGAAAACAACAATGCACACTACACCTTTTTTAAGCCTGAAGTGGAAAAAAGACTGAAGTTTCCGGAACCGAAGCAGGAGGATATTGTGCTGTTCGGTTCCTCATTTGCCGTAAAGGATGAAGGGAGGGATGAGCTGCTATGTTTTCTCGAGCAATCCGCAAAGAATGGCGCCATCATCCTGTATGATCCGAATTTCCGTAAAACAAATACGGGTAATCTGAATCAGATAAGAAGCAGAGTAGAACAGAATATCCGAAATGCCGATCTGGTAAAAGGTTCGGATGAAGATTTTATCAACCTCTATGGGGTGAATAACGTCCGGGAAGCGTGGGAAATACTGTCGGAAATCAAAAAAGTGCCATTAATATATACAGCCGGTGGAGACAGAATGGAGGTAAAAACGCCATACTTTGAGAAAAGCTATCCGGTGCAGAGCCTTCAGCCGGTCAGTACCATTGGTGCCGGTGATACTTTCAGCGCCGGGGTAATATATCGGTTGTTCCGGATGGACATCTGTAAAAATGAAATCAATGACTTGAAAGAAGAAAAGTGGGATCAGATCATTCATACCTCCACAGAATTTGCAAAACACGTTTGTATGCATTATGACAATTACCTTTCAGAAGCATTTGCAGAAAAGCAACAGTAGCATAGGAAAATTCGGCAGAATGTACCATTTGAATGGCCGCCTTTAAACGGTGGCTTCAAAGTTTTCCCCAGGGCGATGATTGTTCTATTAATCAATCAACAATATTAAAAATTTCTTCGAATTGATATCCTTCACGCAGCGTTTTGATGATTTTCCCTTTAGAGACCACTAAAAAGAACAAAAATGACAAAAGACTGTTTGCAATGAGTAGGGGATTCAATTGTTAAGTTTGCAGAACAGCGACAATCAATTTGAGTTCCTATTGGCTTTGAGACAAAAAATGTATGAATTTTTAAAAGCAAACCGTATGAAAATTGGTATTGCATCCGACCACGGAGGATTTGAAATAAAACAAATCCTGAAAGACCGACTGGAAAAACATAACCATACCATCATTGATTTCGGAAATTTTGAAATCAATCCCGTGGATGATTATCCTGATTTTGTTATCCCGCTTGCAAAAGCAGTGGCAAATAATGAAGTGGAAAGGGGTATTGCAGTTTGCGGAAGCGGAGTGGGGGCCTCTATAGCAGCCAACAAGATCAAGGGAGTAAGAGCCGGACTGGTACATGACAACTATTCAGCGCATCAGGGCGTGGAAGATGATAATATGAATATACTTTGTATGGGAGGACGAATAGTAGGAAACGATAAGGCCATCGAACTGGCTTTCACATTTCTGGAAGCAGAATTTACTCATGAAGAGCGCCATATAAGAAGGCTGAAAAAGATTGAAAAAAAATAGGCTAACTCTCCCCGCATTCAAGCATTAATAGAATCCCCGGTAAAAGCGTTACCTTCTTGCTCCCTCATAGAACCGTAAAAGCATATCCCCATACTGCTTTTCTTAAACCGGTTTTATTTTTAGACTGGATCATTCATGAAATGCGCCGGTATTGAGTGAAAATTAATGCTTTTCTATTTTTGTTAAAAAAATCTTAAATATTCTTAAACATTTTATCCTCTTGCGTGTCTACATTATATTGTTTTATTAACCAAAAAAACCATTTATTATGAAAAAACAATTTTTAAAAATCAAGGCACGCCAGGTGACATACCTGATGTTTTTGTTGTCTGCCCTGGCCATCTTTTCAATTTCCTGTGAAAAGGAAGATTCAGTTGCACCTGTTGCAACTGAAAATCCGGAACTATCCATTGTAGAAGTACTACAATCTTTTGGTGAGACTGAAACGGAAGAAGGAGCAAATCTTAAAAGGGGACGTGGGGCTCCGGCGCCCGGAGATGCGTCCATCGCCGAAATCGCCATTGACGCAGAATTTAATGAGCTCGTAGG
>JAGXLC010000083.1 GCA_018334875.1 Bacteroidales bacterium
CTTAGTCGCTGTCGGAGACAGGAATAATTCTTGAATTATTCGGGCTAAGTTTTTATTGTATTAATCTTTTAATTTTTGAAAAAAATGACCGACAAAAAACAAATTTTTGTTGTAGGCCTTGACGATTTCAACCTTGAGAAGCTCAAAAGGTTGCCCGAGGCAAGTGATTGTGATTTCCTCCCCGCAGTTAAATATGAAGAAATGCGGGGCCTGGAACAGTTCGATATGAAAAAGCTCATTGAAACGGCCTTCCAGCGAATTGATCAACATGGAAGGATTGATGCCGTGGTATCCTATTACGACTTTCCCGGTACCGATCTGGTTCCTATTATTGCTTCCCGTTACAATTTAACCGGGCCTTCTCTGGAAAGTGTGCTGAAGTGTGAGCACAAGTACTGGAGCAGACTGGAACAAAATAAGGTAATTCCAAGAAGCGTTCCAATGTTTATGGCCTTTGATCCGTTTGATAACCAGGCTTATCAGAAAATAGAGATGATCCCCCCGTTCTGGATAAAACCCATTAAGTCATTCCGTTCATTCCTGGCTTACCGGATCAATAGCGAATATGAGTTCAATGATCATATGCAGGAAGTAAGGGAGCATATTGACTATATTTCTGAACCTTTTAATTACATTTTTAAGAATTACCAACTGCCGGAAGAATTTGCCTACATGAAAGAAACCTGTATTGCCGAATCGCCCATCAGTGGCCATCAGTGTACCGTAGAAGGGTATGTTTTCGACGGAGAGGTGGTTGTTTATGGGATTATCGATTCTGTAAGGGAAGAAGACCGGTCTTCGTTTGCCCGCTATGAGTATCCCTCTTCCCTTCCGCAGGAAATACAGTTTCGGATGGCAGATCTGGCCAGAAGGGTCATCACCCAGATCGGACTGAATAATTCGCCTTTTAATATTGAATTTTTTTACAACCATACTGTGAACCAGATTTTCCTGCTTGAGATCAATCCGAGAATATCCCAGGCCCACACCGATATTTTTGAAAAGGTCCACGGAATATCTCATCACTCGATTATGCTTAATATTGCCCTCGGCAGTAGGCCAAAAGCCCTTGAATATAAGGGGAAGCACCGGATTGCAAGCAATTTTATGCTGCGGATTTATGAGTCAGGTAGGGTGAAAAAGATACCCAGCCAGGAAGAGGTGGATAAACTCAATGAAAAATATCCCGAATTGACACTCAAATTACATGTAACAGAAGGTATGCACCTTTCCGATTTGAAGGGACAGGACAGCTACAGTTATGAACTGGGGAATATGTTCCTTGGAGCCAGAAACCAGGAAGAGCTTATTCAAAAGTACGATGATTGCATGGCAAACCTTACTTTTGATGTAGAGCTTGATGAAGTGCCGCAGGTGCATTAGGGCTGAGGCAGGACATTTCTTTAAATTTGGAAGGCAAATATAAGGTAGAGACGTAAAGCAGGGCGTCTCTGCTTTTTTATTGGAAAAGTGTATTCTCATTTCATGCACGGGTATAACAATTCCGACTGGCTAATGCTGAAACACTTCTATTGTAAAGGCAAATTTTTTTGATTTGAATCAAATAATTTCTTGTTTTATTGTGTTCATACTAATACCCGTTTTTTAAAAGCTAAATAGAGTCTGTCTATAATATCCGCTGGCTGCGTTACGCTCGTTTTTCATGCCAGTCAATTACATCTTGTAGAGACGCACGGCCGTGCGTCTCTACATTTGGCATTCAAAACTCGCAAGCCTTGCCAGCGAATATTCTAGTCAAGACTCTTACAAATCTCTTTGACTTTATAGACAAACACTAAATAAGGAATGGCGTCAAAAAGCCGGCAAAATGAAAATTTAATCATTATGAATATATTAATTGTCTTATTACAAAAAAGCGACAGAGAATCCGACCTGGTGATCACCCTTGCCCTGATCATAGCGTTGCTTATTGTGTGGATGTTGCTCAGGCGTTTAGGAAAAAGGGGTAAACGTACATTCAGAAGCACAAGTTTGAGACATCTCCGCAGGCGTTATCTGAATGGTGAAATCAGCGATGAAGAATATGAAAGACAAAAGAAAGAGCTAACCGAACAGTAGGTATAACGTTGATTGAATAGGGTGAATGCAATTCTGGATTTGCAACCATAGGTTGGGCCAGAAACATATGCCAGCCATCAGCAGAAAAAAGATGGATCAGTGTTCAAGCTTTTGAGTCAGCTCTTGGGGATGGTATAAGAACCAAACGTCTTTTTTTCCTTCCAGTTCTCTTTTGAAATCGGCTCTGTCTTCCGCTGTTTTTGACCATAGCGCTGCCGCAAAAATTGCTCCGGCCTCCCTGGCCATCCGGAAATCATTAAGATGATCTCCTACATAGAGGGTTTCTGCGTTTTCCAATTTTAACCCGTTAAGGGCCATTTGCAAACCCTCAAGGTTGGGTTTGTAAGCATCAACATCATCATCTGTTATGATGATGTCAAAAGCTCCCAATGCACATTTTCCGGAGGTAATTTTCCAGGCTTCCCGGCTTTTCCCGGTAACGATTCCGATGAGATAATTCTGTTTTCTCAGATGATTAAGCATCTCCCTCACTCCTTCATACATTCCGCCGAAATGTGAATCGTGAAAATTGCTGTAGTGCCTGAGAAACCTTCTGAATGCCTGTTCTCTTTCTTTTTCGGGAACGCACCTGTTTATGAATTCCCGCTCAGGCGCTGGTTTGGAACCATGAATATCCTCAGCCGTGAGGGGCTTTCTAACATAAGGCTGTACCACATACTGATAGACCTTCTTGTAAAGATCCAGTGTATTGATTAGTGTTCCATCCAGATTGAAAAGGATGCCTGATATCATAGTTAAAAGCTTTTAATTGAGCATGCAATCTTTGTATTATTTATAACGTCATAAAAATTCAATTGTTTAAGTTTTGCCTTTGCATGAACATAAATGGTTGTATATCGTTCCCAATTCAATGTAAAATTATTTAAAAACAAAAAAATGTTAACCAATGATTTTTTTGCAATTTTGGGAGTCTTTTCAGACCGGCAGAAGACTTTCCGGCTGATTCACCGGCGGTTTAGCGAATGTATACATTATGGAACTGATTAAAGTCGAGCATCTTACAAAGCGGTTTGGAGATCTGACCGCCGTGGATGACATAAATTTTTCCATCCGTGAGGGGGAGATATTTGGCTTCTTGGGTCCAAACGGAGCAGGAAAGACCACTACGCTCTCCATATTGTCTACCTTATTATCGCCCACAGAAGGGACAGCGATGGTGAGCGGATACAATGTGGTTTCCCAGCAGGCTGATGTAAGAAGATCCATCGGTGTGGTCTTTCAGGATCCTACACTTGATGAGGAACTGACCGCATGGGAAAATATGGACATTCACAGGCGGCTCTACGGAATGAAAAAGAGCAGGGAGAAGATAAATGAGATGCTCACACTGGTTGAACTGGATAATCGCAAGAAACAACTGGTGAAGACTTTTTCCGGGGGTATGAAAAGAAGACTTGAAATTGCCAGAGGTCTGCTGCATGAGCCTAAAATTCTTTTTCTTGATGAGCCTACACTTGGACTTGATCCGCAAACCAGAAACCATCTGTGGGATTATATCCGGAATATGAATCAGAAGAAGAAGGTTACCATCATACTTACCACGCATTATATGGATGAGGCGGAAAAACTTTCTGACCGGGTTGCGATCATTGACCAGGGAAAAATTATAGCCCTGGATACACCCAATGCACTGAAAGAACAGCTAGGGGGAAGCCTGATAAGAATTGAGTCGGAAGAAACCACGAGAGTCAAGGAGAAACTGGCTGGGTTGAATTGGCTGGTTAACCTTTCCCAGCATAATGGCTTTGTGGATGTAACCCTCCGGAATGCGGAAAAACGGATAGCAGAAATCATAAAAATGTTGAATGATGTGCATATTGAGTCGGTTTCGTTGCAAATACCTACCCTGGAAGATGTTTTTCTCAATTATACGGGAAAAACCATAAGGGAACAGGAAGCCAGTGCCAGGGACCGCATGAGACAGCACATGAGAGCATCGCGTCGATGAGTGGAATGAGTGCAATATATACCATTTGGTACAGGAATGTCCTGAAATATTTCAGGATGAAGAGCAGGATTATAGGCAGTTTGGGTATGCCCTTTTTCTTTTTGGTGATTATTGGGTTCGGACTGAATTCTGCGATATCGGTTCCAGGCATGGAAGTGAATTATGTGGAATTTATTGCCCCGGGCATTGTTTCTATGAGCATTTTGTTTTCAAGTATTTTCTCGGGTGTGCAGCTTGTAATCGACAAGCAGATTGGCTTTCTTAAAGAAACGCTTGTAGCACCGGTTTCCCGGCTGCACCTGATGATCGGCCAGACACTTGGCGGAGCTACAACTGCTGTGCTTCAGGGTTTGCTGGTATTTATCATTTCTATTGCCATAGGTGTCAATATGCCATCTTTTTCCGGGATTCTCATCTCCCTGGTGTTTATGTTTCTGATCGGTCTTTCCTTTACATCAGTAGGCATAGCCTTTGCTTCAAGAATGGAGGACACACATGGTTTTCAGTTAATCGTCAACTTTGTGCTTTTCCCTGTGTTTTTTCTTTCCGGTGCTTTGTTTCCGCTGGACAGAATTCCCGGGTGGCTTTCTTTCTTTACTTATCTCGATCCCTTGACTTATGGCGTGGAAGGAATGCGATACGGAATGCTGGGGGCTTCCCAGTTGAATCCCTGGCTTTGCTTTGGAGCATTGGGAGGCTTTTTGGTGGTTGTACTCCTTTTGGGGGGATTTTTGTTCAATAAAATCAAGATTTAAATGTAGGCGGCTTTCATTTCATAACATTCGGGGTTTTCCTATGTTGTTCAAATTAGGAGAATATAATGCAATGTGGCAGTCATACGTTTTTTTATTTCTTATTGGTTTAAAAAAGGAAATTGGTAAGATGCATACTGTGCAAAGTATAATCAATTGCTTACGAGATGCCGGCACCGTTATACTGATATGGGCGGTTTTAATGCCTGGTGTTTTTGTTTCGTGTGGCCCCGCCTATGAGGAACATCAGATGGAAGTTACTGCTACTGCTTATAATTCTCATAAAAACCAAACCTTGGGTAATCCCCGGGTTGCAGCGTGGGGTGATACCCTGGAGCCAGGTATCAAAGCCATTGCCGTATCCAGAGATCTGCTTGACTCGGGTTTAACCTACGGAGTTTGGGTAAATATAGAAGGTTTGCCCGGAGAATATATGGTTACCGATAAAATGCACAGACGCTGGACCAGGAAGATTGATGTTTATATGGGTAATGATATAGATAAAGCCCTGGAATGGGGCAAAAAAACGGTGACCATTAGCTGGAAAACAAATAAAGAAAGGTTGCCCGAAAGAGGAAATTGAGTTATCTGCATTATACCTTCCTATACCGGTTTGGCATGAACCGGAGAGGTTAACTTAATCTGCTTTTTGTAAATGGCTTAGTAAATCTTCCGGGGTCTTCAGGAAGATTGTCGTGGGGTAAGGTTGAATCTTCTCTTTTATTTGGCGGATTTCTTCAGGATTTTTTGGCCATAATGCTGCACCGAAATAAATCCCGGCATCCTTTGCAGCCTGAAAATCCATAATGGAGTCTCCTACATACATTAGCTCATTATGGCCGAGGATCATCTGCTCAATAGCCTTATGAATGCCTTCCGGATCAGGCTTTGGCTGACTGACTTCGTTGTTGGTGATGATCACTTCAAATATATCCAAATCCAGCTCACTGTGTGTTTGTTCCAGTGCTTTTCGGCTTTTGCCCGTAACCAGACCCAATCTGTAGTCCGCATTCCAAAGCTTTTCAAGCATGTGATGTATCCCTCTATAAACACCTTTGAAATGATTCCCGTGCGCTTTTTTATAATTTTTCAGAAAGCGTTGATAGGCTTCACGGCGTTTTCCTTCCGGAATGAGCCTGTTAATGAAGTTCATTTCCGTGGTGAGTTTCATGCTTTCGATTTCTTCCTCAGAAAACTCCTTTTTCAGATAATCCCTGGCAGTAAGACGGTATGCCTCCAGGTAAAGATCCCAGGTATTGATCAGCGTTCCGTCAAGGTCAAACAGGATACCCTTTATCATGATTTTAATTTTTCACTCCATAAAAAATGATGTATTTCCGCCGGTTGTTCAACAGGATAACATTTATTTTTACCTGAATAAAAACAAATAGCTTAAGCATCAGGTATTTAAAGTAGCTATTAAGCTGCCTTCTCTGTATCCAGTTCCGGGAATCCTTATACCCCTCAATCACCTGCGGTGTTATATTTTCCCTGTTTATAACAGATAGATCGGTTTGCTGCAATGATATTGCATACTGGTGCTCTGTCCAGTGATAAAAACTCATTTTTCTTTTCCATTTTTCAAGCAGGGGAATTCTCTTTTTATGGGTTTTTGACAGAATGTCAGCAATAAGGAATTCTCCTGAAGGTTTTAATACCCGTTCCACTTGTTCAAAAAATGATTGTTTGTGAGGGTAATGAAAGGCGCTTTCAATACAAAAAAGGATATCGATGGAGTTATCCGGGATCTTGTCAAGTTTCTGGGCATCATCTACATGAAATTCCAGTTTTTCATGTCCATTCTTTAAATGTTTGGCCAGTTCAATATTGTTTTGGTTGATATCCACTCCTATTGTTTTTCCCGGCAAGAAATTGTTATACATGTAGATGCATTGGGTTCCGTTGCCACAACCTACTTCAAGAACAGTTTTGTCCTGGATGGATCCGACTTTGGATAAACAATGATTCGTTAAATTGAGCTGTCTTTTCTCAAGACTTTCATCTTCCTCCATGAAAAAAGGATAGTGTAACATCAGGTATTTGTTGAATACATTTACATAGGTATTGTTGATCGACTGGTAATAATTGTTGGTGGATTCACCTGTTTCAAATAATTTCTTTAACATACAGTATTTTATAAAATTTTTACTAGCAATAATTGGGGCGCAACTTATCTAAAAAAATGCACCCGGCAAAACCATTTTGATTAATAAAAAATAAAAAGGTCGCCATGAACCCATTCATAGATATTTTATTTTAATAATCCACATATTTGTTCTATTTTCGCCTCTGCAATTAAAGAAGGTTTTTTATCCTGCATTATTTAAAAATCCCGCTGAATGAGGGGGATGGATGCCTGTCCGCCTGCAATCTTCGGTCGCTTGCGTTAAAGCTTCAGCGACAGCCTGCGGAGCAGGCAACTGCCGGATGAATGGAATGAAAAACGAGCGTGATACAGCTAGCGGACATTATAGACAGACTCTAAAGAATAAATAATAATAAGATCATTATGAATGTATTGCTTTTTAACGGGAGTCCTAGAAAAGAGGGAAATACAGCATATCTACTAACACGCATGGCAGATGTTTTTTCTGAGAAAAATGCCCGTAGTGAATTTATTCAACTGGGAGGTAAGCCTGTTCAGGGTTGTACGGCTTGCATGGAATGCAGGAAAAATAAAGATGAACGATGTGTGATAGATGATGATGAAGTGAATACGTATATTCAGAAGATGAAAAAAGCGGATGCCATTGTTATAGGATCTCCTGTTTATTTTTCCCAGATGACCCCTGAAACAAAAGCTTTTATTGATCGCTGCGGATATGTGATCAAGGGCAACGGTAGCTTTTTGAGCCGAAAAATTGGTGCCGCTGTGACCGTTGCACGACGGGCCGGTATGATGCCCGCATTTCAATCCATAAACAATTTCTTTTTCATCAACGATATGATCGTACCAGGCTCACGATACTGGAATGTAGCCCTTGCAAAAGAACCCGGAGAGGTGCAGGATGATGAAGAAGGATATAAAATTGTTACCCGACTGGCAGAAAACATCCTATGGCTTCATAATAAGATTTCACGATAGCCGCACCGGAATTTTTATTAAAACTAAATAAATATTTTATTCGCTTTTCCTGATCAATTCAATAAAATCTTATTTATTTCGTGGAATAGGGGGTTGAGCTATTGACTACAATTGGTTCATTCCGTATTTTTATAGAAAATTAGAATCAGTTGTGTCATGGCCGATTTCGATCGATTATTGCGGAAGCAAAAGGCTTTTCAGTCTTTCTTGGGGAGTACCCGTTATTTGTATACCTACATTGCACCAAAGGACAGGGAGAAGTATTTTCGTTTTCTGGAGCGAATATATAATTCTTCGGTTTCCGGTTCATTGTATAAAGTGTTATCCAACCACGAGATGGTTAGAAAATTATTAAAAAACCTGGGCTATCTGGAAGATGCTGAACTGGAAATTTATGTGGCGACCAATGATAAATATACCACAGTTTGGTCGAATTGTACGCTTCAGGAGTACATTGAAAAGGAAAACCTTCGATTTGACTGAGTAGCGACAGAGCCTTTCTTTAGCCTTATTTTTGAAGGTTCTTTTAAATAGAGCTTTTCTTGGCAGGGAGGAGCATAGTATTAGCGATTCTGTTTTTTATTCAATCTGATTCTTACAAATAATTTTTGTATATTTAAAGATTCTTATGGCCTAATTTGGACAAGCCAAAACCAAACAGGATGCTTTCAAGGAATTTAATGTGTTTCCGTTTTGGCTTGTTTAAATTAGCAAGTTCCTTTAACTATGAGAAACAATCTAATATGCCCTCGATATGAATGAAAATATTGCTTATGCGGGAAACAAAGGTGAAAAGGTACGTTCAGACTGTTTTGTAACGCTGGAATTAAGGGGTAGGGGAGGAAATGATGTTGACATTCAAAGTAAAGTAGGCACCTTGTATGGCGAATCCATTCGCGATCTGGCAAAAGACATCCTGCAGTTTTATGAAGTAAGGAGCTCCCGTTTGGAGATCGAAGACAGCGGTGCCCTTCCATTTGTTATTGCAGCCCGGATAGAGGCAGCGCTAAAAGAGCTTATAGGTCCGGATGAACCCTACTTACTGCCCATGCCGGAAGAAAACAAATATGGGACCCGTGAAGACCGGTTTCGTTTGTCCTGTTTATATCTTCCGGGAAATACTCCGAAGATGATGATCAATGCGGGAATACATCATCCCAATGCAATCATTCTTGATCTTGAGGATTCGGTTGTTCCGGGCAAGAGGAAGGAAGCCCGGTTTCTGGTGCGGAATGCCCTGAGAAGTGTCAATTTTTACGGTGCGGAGCGTATGGTGAGGATTAACCGCTTTCCGGAGGGATTGAAGGACCTGAAGTATGTTGTGCCACATAATGTTCATGTGATAATTATACCCAAATGTGAAGTTGCTGAACAGGTTTATGAAGTGGAGAAAGAGATCCATAATATAAAAGAGCGGCATCAAACCAGCAATGATATATATATGATGCCTGTTATAGAGAGCGCAAATGGTGTGGAGCATGCCTTTGATATAGCCGGTGCCTCGGATGAGGTAGTAGCGATGGCCATAGGTTTGGAAGATTATACTGCTGATATTGGAGCTCAGCGAACCCATTCCTCCTATGAATCATTTTATGCCCGCTCCCGGATTGTCAATGCATGCAGGGCGGCCGGAATCCAGCCCATTGATTCGGTATTTTCAGATGTGGAAGATGAGGAAGGTTTGAAAGCTGCAGCAAGGGAAAACAAATCACTGGGGTTTGAAGGCATGGGTTGCATTCATCCCCGTCAGATTAACCCCATTTATGAAGGCTTTGCTCCTGGAGAAGAAGAAATCGAAAAAGCAAAAAAGATACTCGATGCGGCTCATGAAGCAGAAGAAAAAGATTTGGGGGTAACTGCCAGGGGAACACAGATGATTGATCCTCCGGTGGTCAAGCGTGCACAGAGCACACTGGAGCTTGGAATATACCTGGGGTTGGTTTCTGAAAATTTGAGAGATAAGTTTATATTCTGATGTGGATTTTGTAATTGTCTGCTTTTTATATATTTTTACAGAACCATAAACTTTTTGCGACAATGCTTGTTTATCAGAGTACTCAAAAGTGATATTAGGATTATATGAGGCAACCGGCTAACAACCTTCAAAAAAATACATCAGGCAGATATGTTCCGGAGGAGGTAAACGGTAAATCCGTTATACCTTATCAGGGAGTGGGGCAGTACAAGCCGGAGGGATATAAGTACGGACCTCCCGTTCGCTCATCCGCAGATTACCCTTCCACTGGTGATAAAAAGGTGGCATCACTTAGAGGAGCTCTTGAGAAAGCCGGTATAGAAGACGGAATGACCATTTCCACCCACCACCATTTTCGTGAAGGTGATCTGTTAACCAACCGCTTATTTGATGCAATACATGAACTCGGCGTAAAAAATCTGGTATGGTTCCCTTCGGGGACCTTTTCATGTCATGAGCATCTGATTCCATATCTTGAAGATGGTACCATTAATCGTATTGAAGGCAGTATGAGCGGCCCTCTGGGAGAATTTACTGCTGAAGGCAAAATGCAGGGAACAGGAGTAATTTATTCTCATGGAGGACGGTATCAGGCTGTACAGGATGGAGATGTCAAAATAGATATAGCCGTGATAGGCGCCGGTTGTGCCGATCCTTTCGGTAATGCCAACGGATTGTTTGGTCCTTCGGCCAGTGGTATGCTTGGTTTTGCCCAGGCCGATGCCCAATATGCGGATAAAGTGATTGTGGCCACAGACAATATGGTGGACTTTCCCTGTGTACCATGGCAGATCCGGGGAAGTTATGTGGATTATACGGTGAAGATGGATCAGATTAGTATTCCCGCAAAAATTTTTCCTGATTCCACCCTTATCACCAGGAACCCTGACAAATTACTTCTGGCTGAGATGGCCGCAGATTTTTGTGAAGCAACCGGAATAATGAGGAATGGATTTTCCTTTCAAACGGAAACCGGAGGTATTTCCCAGGCTGCTGTGGATTTTCTTGCAAAAAAAATGAAGGATAAGAAGATTAGGGCACGTTTTGCCCGGGGAGGAAGTAACCGATATCTGGTTAATATGCTTGAAGATGGATTGGTAGAGTACATCCTCGACGATGAGACCTTTGACCGGGAAAGCTTACGTTCCCTGAAGGATAATCCGAATCACATCCCGGCTACATCTTTTCCCGGGTACAATTACCATGATAAGGGCAATTTTGCCGGTATGTTGGATGTGGCGATATTGGGAGCCACCGAGGTGGATGTGAATTTTAACGCCAATGGGGTCACCCGTTCTGACGGATATTTATTGCGCGGTATTGGAGGATGGCAAAACTGCCTCTTCTCCAGTACAGTGATCTTAGCTGTGCCATTGTTTTCTGATAGAATACCGGTTGTCACCGATGAGGTCACTACACTATGCGGACCAGGAGAATTAATTGATGTGGTGATTACGGAGAGAGGAATAGCCATCAATCCCCGCAGGACGGATCTGATCGAAAAAGCAAAAAACTCCCATTTGCCGGTTAAAAGCATTGAGAAGCTGAAGGAAGAGGCAGAGAAGATTTGCGGCAAACCTGCCAAACCGGAATGGGGAGATGAGGTCGTTGCCGTTGTGAAATGGGTGGATGGAACTGTGATAGACTCAGTAAAAAAAGTAGAAGTATAACAAACAAATATTTTTAACCTTTAAAGATCCAGACTATGAAGAGGTACAAATGCAGAGTATGCGGACATGTTTACGATCCCAAAGAAGGCGATCCACAGGGAAATATCAAACCGGGCACTCCTTTTGAGGATATTCCTGATGACTGGAGATGTCCTGTCTGTGGTGTTGGAAAAGGGGAATATGAACCGATAGATTGAAAGATCAGTTTATTGGTTGAAATAGGCAAACCGGTTGGGATCAAAGCATTTCATCCGGTTTGTTTTTTATACATTTACTTTTTCGCCCGTATATTTTCGTGTTTTCAGGAAGAACACCCCTGCAATGCCGGCCAGAGTGAAAAATGTGACTGCTGACAAAACCAGCGCACTGGATAAGGAGTAGTGATCGGTGTACCATCCCAGGAAAGGACCAATCCCTGCAAAAAGTAAACGGATCATAAAGTTGCGTACCGACAACACGGTAGCCCGTGTGTTGGATTCAGCCAGCCGGTTGATGTAATCTTTGAGTACTGGTGTGGCCAGACCCCTCATTAGGTAAAAAAGGAACAATACCGATATCCCCCAGATGACATGGATCTGGCTTAAGAGGAGATAGAACAGAGGCAGAAACAGGGTGATGATCATGATCATTTTAACCTTTCCCAGGCGATGCTCCACTTTATAAGCAATATAAGAAGTGATGGCCACCGATAGATTGAGCAGGGTCCATAACAAACCGAAAAGCGATAATTCCAGCTCCACGTGTTTGAAATAGGGCTGAACAAACCAGGCCATGGTAAGTGTGGAGGCGCCAATCGCCGCAGAATAGAGGATATTCCATTTTAAATGGGGGTTATCATGAAGCGAATATCTGACGATCAGTAGAATATCATTAAAATTCATTTTGGTGAGCTTTTCCTGACGGATGGGTTCAATCAATAAAATGGCAGCCGGAATGCCAATGAATGATACCGCCGTTTGGGCATAAAACGGTGTACGAAGACTGATTTCGGCCAAAAGCCCTCCCAGTATCCCGGCCATACCTTCGGCTACGTTTCCTATGGAAACCATTTTTCCTTCAAACCGCAGGTATTTGTTTTCCTGATTTCCGGCTTTTAATGTGTCGTATAGTATCGCCGAATCTGCCCCGGAAACCAGGCTCGTTCCTATTCCCATTGTGACTTCCGCCATAAGAAAACCCCAGAAATCATACGATAAGCTGTATATTCCAAATCCACAAAATCCCAGTGTGGTACCTATGATCAGTGTAGTTTTTCTGCCGAGCACATCTGCCAGGTAGCCGGAGGGAATTTCCAGAATAACTATCACAACGGAATATATGGACTGAAGAACAAAAATATCCTGCATCTCAAGCCCGTTCTCCTGATAAAAAAGCACCACAATGGGCATGAAAAGCATAAACCATTTGGCGATCTTTATCAGGTAAAGCTTGATGATATTTGATTTCAGGCTTTGCTCCATATTTTATTCAGATGCTGCGCAAATGTAATGGAAGTAATCAGAATTTAAATGAATTCTTTTTTCGGAAGTCAGAATTTTATATTTTTGCAGGGCTTTATGCAATGGCCCCGTAGCTCAGCTGGATAGAGCAACGGCCTTCTAAGCCGTAGGCCCTAGGTTCGAATCCTAGCGGGGTCACAAAGCCGGTTTGCCTTAAGCCGGCTTTTTAAAATATTGGTATGTTGCCTTTAGCCTGGATTATTCATAAACAAACGAAGTGAAGTTTATGAATGCGGGATGGATTGTGGGAAGGATCCAGGTTACCCCGCATTAGAAAAACCGGGTTTTTGCGAAATTTATTGAAGCAAAAAGCCAGGTTTTTCAATAGCGTCAGAATTATTTGTGAATAATTCGGGTTAGATCAAGACCTTCAATGCCTCAAAAATAATCTTGACGATTTTGCTGAAAACACCGTATATGTTTTGAATCCTCTAACCAATGTTTTGAGTGATTCTGAAATCAAAGGCAGATATATTATCCATTCTGTCGCTTTTTTATCTCACAAGCTGGAAATAATTTTCTATCTTAGCCCGAATAATTCAAGAATTATTCCTGTCTCCGACAGCGAAAAATTTTAAAACCAGTAATCCACTAAAACCAATTTTTATGAAAATCACAGGATGGCATTTGGCCGGCATTGTGTTTTTGCTTTTCTTCGTATTCCTTTCCTTTGATTCCCGGGAATTAAAGGCCCAAGAATTGGTATGGTCCGATGAGTTCAATTATACGGGCCTTCCCGACAGCTCAAAATGGGTTTATGAACAGGGAATGATACGGAACAATGAAGCACAGTATTATACCAAAAAGCGATTGAAAAATGCCAGGGTGGAAGACGGGCACCTGATCATCGAGGCCCGGAGGGAAAATTACAGGGGAGCGGAGTACACATCGGCAAGCATTAATACCTTAAACAAAAAGCATTTTCGGTATGGACGGATCGAAGTACGGGCGAAAGTCCCCGTTGGCAATGGTACCTGGCCGGCCATCTGGATGCTGGGCACCAATATATCCGAAGTGGGCTGGCCCGACTGTGGGGAGATAGACATTCTGGAACATGTAGGATACGATCCGCAAAATGTTCATGCCAACATCCATACCGGCGCTTATAATCATGTTGATGGTACCGGCAAAGGCAACACCATGAAACTGGATAAGCCCTGGGAGAATTTTCATACCTATGCCATCGAATGGTATGAAGACCGCATCGACTTTTTTGTGGATGCCGAAAAATATTTCACTTTTAAAAATGATGGTGAAGGGAACAATGCAACCTGGCCGTTTGACAAGCCCCATTATTTACTGATCAATCTGGCGATAGGCGGATCCTGGGGCGGACAACAGGGTATCGACGACGAAAAATTTCCCCATAAATATTACATTGATTATGTGAGGATGTATAATTTGGAGCAATAAACCGGATATGGGTTGTGTTTTTATTTTAAGTAGTAATGAATATCAATAAAGAGTATAGTCTAAAAAGCCTTCAAACTGCTGATTTTTATCGTTTTTACCCCTAACCCCTAAAGTGAAACCGCTAAAAATCAGCAGTTTGAAAAAGTACCCTTTAGGGGATTTAGGGGTAAGATGGCTTTTTAGACTGGACTCAATAAACAAAGCACTAATGAAACCCGCATCTAGGAACCTTCACAACAAGAACATGAGTAACATGCGGGTTTCATGGCGAACGAAGCACAAGACTCAAATTTTGAGGTTCTATGTAATTGAATTACAAACATATAATCAAACTTTATCCGAATGAAACCCGCATGCAGTGACCTGCACAACAAGGAGATGAATAAAGCATGCGGGTTCCATGGCGGGGAAGCACAACACATTCGAACTTTAAAATATTATTTAATTGAACTACAGACCTATAATTAAGCTTTACACTAATGAAATCCGAACTGGCCAATAAAAACCACAACGACTTTTATAAGACCCTGAGAAAAAAGGTTGATCACTGGCTTCAGCATAGAAAAGGGGGTGGAAGATACACCAAATATATATTGCT
>JAGXLC010000084.1 GCA_018334875.1 Bacteroidales bacterium
GGCATTTCATATTGGTGTATGAGGCATCCGAGTCATGGCACGGCATGACTCTACAGAATAATTCTGGCAAAACAACCAATGACGACTTAATGACCACCAATGACAATTAATGACCACCAATGACAATCAATGACCACCAATGACAATCAATGACTCTTATATTTAACTGCAAGCTCTGGCCCTTCTCCATCCAATCCCACCTTCACTTCGTTACGGAGGGCAAGCATCCAATCAACCAATCATCCATTCACTCATTACACCCTGTACCGGATCCACTTCCACAGCTCTTTATAATTGACCTTCTTGCCGTACATCAATATGCCGGTGCGGTAGATCTTACCCGAAAGCCATGTGGTACCTATAAATGTAAGCGCGAGCAGGGCCATCGAGAGCATCACTTCCCACGCCGGTACCCCGAACGGCAAACGGGCCATCATCAGGATGGGGGAGGTGAAGGGGATGATGGAAAACCAGAAAGCAATGCCTCCCTGAGGATTGGAAATGCCGTTGACCAGCACGATGATCGCCAGGATAAGCGGAATGGTGATGGGTAGCATGAACTGCTGGGTATCGGTTTCATTGTCCACTGCCGAGCCAATGGCTGCGAAAAGCGAGCCATAAAGCAGATAGCCGCCCAAAAAGAAAAAGATGAACACGCCAATGATAAGCAGGAAGTTGATGTTTTCCAGGGCTTCAAATATATATTGGGCACCAAGGTTTTTAGAGACATTTTCGTTGTTGCTCCGCGTGGCATCTGCCTTTTGTTTTGCAGCGCCCTGAAAGGGCATGGACTGGTCCGTGCTTTGCTTTTCCATGATGCTGGGAGCATTGATTTCATGTGCCGCGGGTGTGCTCATTTGAGGAGCGATGAGGGGTTTGGCGCCCGTAACGATGATCAGCGTAAGCACCACCCACAGCCCGAACTGGGTTAGCCCCACCAGGCCGATTCCGATGATCTTGCCCATCATAAGCTGAAATGGCCGTACAGAAGAGACAACAATCTCTACGATCCGGTTGGTCTTTTCTTCAATAACTCCCCGCATAACCTGTGCTCCGAAAAGAAAGATGAAGAAATAGATGAGGAAACCCCCAACGTATCCTACAATCATAGCCAGCTCAGTAGAGCTTTCTTTTTCCCGTCCGCTATCGGTCCACTGTATGGTGCGTATATTGATGTCTGTTCTGACCGCCTGAAGGATGTTGTCATCAATACCCTGAGACCGCAGCTTTTGTTGCTCCAGCTTTTTTTCAAGGGCATTTGAGATATGGCTTTTTACCGACAATGAAGGTTGCTTATCGGAATAAATAACTACCGAACTGGATGTGTTGGCAATCAGATGGGTAATGTAAAGCACGGCATAGTAGTCGGTTTGGTTGAAAATTTTTTTGATCTCATCCACTTGGGTGTTCCTCAAATAATCAAATTTGATGTATTCCGTCTCCGGAAGATTGTTGACAAACATTTTCGAACTGTCGATCACAGCAATCTTTTTGACCTCCGTATCTTCCAGATTGGCCAGCCAGGCGGGTGCTATAACAATGGCACCGAACAACAAGGGACCCAGTATGGTCATGATGATAAAGGTTTTTTTCCTGACCCTCGTTAGGTATTCTCTTTTGACAATGAGGTTTATCTTATTCATGATGCCGGTGTTTCTTCAGTTTTATATTCATTGACGGCGTTAATGAAAATGTCGTTCATACCGGGGATTTCTTCCCTGAAAGCGATGATTTCCACCACTGGAATGATCAGTGACAACAATTCATTCTCGTTGGTATGATGAAGCAACTTGACCCTTAATGCATTGTTTCCGTTAATGGTTTTCCGTTCCAGGATTTGATAGTTCCGGTTTAATGAAGCTTCCAGCTTGTCCGGGTCCCCCTGGAATTCGATCTGATAAATATTGGCTTTGTACCGGTTCCTGACTTCATTGATCGGACCTTCCAGTATGTTTTCGGCTTTATTGATCAGTGTGATGTGGTCGCACAGCTCTTCAACCGACCCCATGTTGTGGGTCGAAAAGATGATGGTAGAACCCTTCTTTTTTAGCGCTCTTACTTCATTCTTGAGCAGATTGGTGTTGATGGGGTCAAAACCACTGAAGGGTTCGTCAAAAATAAGGAGTTCCGGTTCATGCATCACTGTGGTAATGAACTGGAGCTTTTGCTGCATGCCCTTGGAAAGTTCTTCTACTTTCTTATCCCACCATTCCTGGATTTCAAATTTCTCGAACCAGTATTTTAGTTTCCCGATGGCCTCCCTTTTGGGCATCCCTTTGAGCCGGGCCAGATACAATGCCTGCTCCCCCACTTTCATCTTTTTATAAAGTCCCCTTTCTTCAGGAAGGTAGCCGATACGAAAAACATCTTCTATGCTGATCTTTCGACCCTTGAAGTATACCTCGCCCTCGTCCTGGGCTGTAATTCTGTTGATGATCCGTATCAGTGTGGTTTTGCCGGCTCCATTAGGACCAAGCAATCCGTAAATGGAGTTTTCCGGTACACTCATGCTCACATCTTTGAGCGCATAAGTGTTGATAAATTTTTTATAAACATTTTTTATTTTCAGAAATTCCATTTTTGGTGATTTTCTGTTTCGAAAAATTCAACGGCCGCTAAATTAAAAATATTTGTTCCAAAACCATCTGCTAAGAATATTTAAAATGAACACTTTCTTTTATTATCTGTTTACTCGGAGAAAAGAATGAACCCTTTATTTAAAACAAAAGTATTTTTTATTGTTTTATCCAATTGTTACTCTTGATTTTCTTTATAATGTTATTATAAAGTTCTTTTTTATTTGCAAAAACGGTAAAAATGTATTATTTTATCACACTTAATAACCACAAAAATTTACACCATTATGGCAGAAGATGAAAGAAAAAACTACGAACAAAAGGCAGCGATCATAACAAAGAGAATGATGTCCAAGCTTTATGCTTTGGAGGCCAAAGCATTGGAGGCAAAAATGAACACCAGCGAAAACATTGATAAACTGGATAAAGAACTGGAAGATATAGCCCGGAAAAGAAAAGAGATGGAAACCAAATACCAGGATATGGTAAATGCAGGTAAAGATCAATGGCAAAATCTTTACAATGAATTGGAAGGATTGGTGAATCAGATCAATGCCGACAAGCATGATTTTTATGAAAAGGCACAGGGCTGGCTCAATGATTTTAATGAAAAGATTGCCGATCTGGAGGAGAAAGCCCGCCATTCCACCCAGGAATTGAGAGAAAAGACCCAACCGCAATTGGAATACCTGAAAGATCAGCGGGAAAAGCTTCAGAACTCATTGATGGATATGCAGAAAGAAAGTGGCCAGCGGTGGCATCAGTTTAGACATAAAATTGACGAAGGCCTCAGTTCTATGACAACCAGCATCAATAAGCTTTACCAGAATTTTCAGAAAAGGAGGGAGGATCATTCTACCCAGAAGTTTTATGAAAATGCACAAAGCTGGCTAAAGGATTTCAATGAAAAGATTTCGGATCTCGAGCAAAAAACCGAAAGTTCCACTCAGGAAGTAAAGACAACGATTGAAGAACATTTGAGTTATGTACGGGAGCAAAGGGATCAAATTCAGCAATACCTGGATGACATGTCAAAAACTACAGGGGAAAGATGGAAAGAATTCAGATCGGATATTGAAGACCGGATCGGTAATGTGAGAACAAGTATTACGAAGGCATACCAGTTTTTTTCCGGTGGAAGCAAAAGTGACTCCAATGCTCAGTCGGAAACTTCCGAAGAGGAAACTTCTGAAAAATAAACCTTATGGCCGGTTTAAATTTAAAGAGGATCATCCCAGCGGGGGTGATCCTCTTTTTCGTATCCATGGCATTGTTTTCATGTGTTGAAGACAATTTTACAGATATTCGGTGGGACCCGGAAGATCACTGGAAACCCGATTTGTCAGTTCCTATAGGTGATGATACGGTGGATGTAAACAATTATTTTAAGCAATACCGGGAATTTGGGGATATGCCCGGCACGATCTTTCCGGTATATTATGAAGATTCGCTTTATCCATTGATTGATGCCCGGATTGCAACAGAAGACAGCTTTGATTATTCTCTTGCAAACCATATCAGTTCTTCCCGTTACATAGAATATCTAAGCATTCACCTCCGAACCTGGAATACCTATCCTACAGAAAGCAGGGTTCAAATGTATTTCAGGAAAAAGAAAGATGGGGATTGGATCGTGCTTGACTCCTTGTTTGAGGCCTCTCAAATCATTGAAAGTGGTGAAGTTGATGAGGAAAATAAGGTGATCCGGCCTGCGAAACAGGAATTTAGTGCTGCCTTCGATCAGGAACAGATTGATGAGATTGTTTACCCGTCAGAAAACCTGTTGGTGAAAGCTTATATTTCTGTAACCACGGAAGATCTGGATACTGTCCGGTTTTATTCTGATTATGCAATCAGGATGGAAGCAACTGCCCGGGTGAAATTGAACATTCGCCCCTCGGATCTGGGTTACTGATCGGAAGCAGACTGCAATGTCAGATTATACATCATTGGGAAAATGAATGATCTCCTGAAACGAATGGATTTTGTGAAAGATGGCGGTTCCGGTATGGATAGAAATTCCGGAATGGGCCTTGTTAAAATAAAGCAGGTGATTTTACTTGTTCTATTTATGCTCTCCTTTTATGCCACCGTAGCACAGCAAAGCAATACCTTCTATTTTATGCGTTCGGTTCCTCAGACCGCTGATATGAATCCTGCATTTTCCATTCCCTGCAATTATGTCGGCCTCCCGTTGATTTCTTCCTTTCATGTTGATTTGGGGAATACAGGTTTTTCCTATAATCAGCTTTTCCCTGAAAGGGGAGGAGCACGGGTCATCAATTTCAATCATCTTGAAAACCGCCTGCACAATCTTGATCTGTTGAACGCCCGCATGCAGTTTGACCTGTTTTCACTGGGCATGTGGTATAAAGCGTATTTTTTTACATTCAGTATTACCGAGCAAACGAATCTATTCGTTAGTTATCCCAAAAATTTGTTTTTACTACCCTGGGAGGGAAATACGGATTATGTGGGTGAGACGGCTGATATTAGAAGATTTGGAGGGGATTTTAGCCATTATCGGGAGTATGCAGTGAGTGCTTCGACCTGGCTGGACAGTGATCTGAAGGTGGGGGCGAGGGCCGGCCTGTTGTTCGGCAAGGCGAACTTGAGTACGCGCAGGGAGGTGCTTGACATCTATACCCACCCGGATAACTATCATATAGATGTTTCAGGAAGTTACAGGGTCAATTCCACTTTGCCGATTGAAGTGACGGAAGATGCCGGGAACAAAATTCCGAATGTGCGGTTCAAAGAGGATGTTTCGGTGAAAAAAATGCTTCTGAACCGGAGCAATCCGGGATTAAACTTCGATGCCGGAGCCTTTTATACCGGACTGGACGAAGTGGTTTTATACGGTGGTATCAATGACGTGGGGTTGATCTACTGGACCTCCGGGTTAAACAATATAGAAGCTGAACAGCAATTTCAGTTTAACGGAATAACCCGTGATGATCTGCGGGTTAATGATTATCCCCAATTGATGCTTGATTCCCTGGCAGATTCCTATGAGACACGTGTTACCCAGGAGCCGTATATGACCGTTTTACCCCCGGAAAGTTATATCGGGGCTACCTATCAGCTCAATAACCGGCTCCGGGCAGGAGTGCTTCAGCGCAACCTTTTTTACAAATGGAGGATCCATCCTTCGCTGACCCTGTCTCTCAACACGGAATTATGGGATTTTCTTTCTTTGGCTGCCAGTTATTCTTACAATCATTATAGTTATAGTAATTTTGGCGTTGGGTTTTCTGTACAAAGCAACATAGCTCAGTTTTATGTTGCTACGGATAATCTGAGAGCCATTAATCCGCTGGCAGTGCGAAATGTGAATCTCCGCTTCGGTTTGAATATATTTTTCGGCTGCGGTGCAAAGGCAGCCGGAATCGGAGTGTCGGGTGCAGGCTGCTACTGGATTAGGCAGCATGAGGAAAACAGAAAGGTTTTACCAAAAAAATGACATTTTTGTTATGAAGCAACAATCCTTTACTTTGAAGAACATCGGAGTTATTCGCACACCTTTTCAATATACGGGTGAAGCGCCCAAACAGGGGGTTTTTGAACCCGAATCAGAAGGCAGGATTGAACTTTTTGAGGATTACAGAGAAGGGCTGAAAGATCTGGAGAAGTTCTCTCACGCCATACTGATCTTTTATTTTCACAAGATGGAGGAGACGAAGTTAACAGGCATTCCTCCAATGGATACCGAGGAGCATGGAATATTTGCCATTCGTGGACCTCAAAGGCCCAACCATCTGGGTTTAACGAATGTGAGAATAAAAGAGATCCGGGGCACCCAAATATTCGTTACGGGGGTAGACATGCTGGATAATACTCCTTTACTGGATATAAAACCTTACATCAGGGAGCTGGATAGCCGGGAGGATTCCAACTCCGGCTGGATTAAGGATCTCATGGGTGGAGGTGGTCAAAAATAATGACTGTCCGGGGTATATAGACAATTATGTTTTAAGCCTCCCTGCTGCTCTGTTTTTATCAGCCCACCTTATACTCCTCATAGTTTCCAGTTTTTGTAATACTTGATCTTTTGGGTATCTTTCTTCCGGTATGCCTCTTGAAGTTTTTCAGCTTCTTTCCCGGCTTCCGTATTGTCTGATTCCGAATAATAATAGACTGCAGGTTTCCCTTTGCCCGAGTATATAACCTTCTCAAAAGTCTCGATGACCTCATTTTCTTCTTTATCTCTGCCTACCACAAACCAGGATGTTGTTTCCGGGAAATAAAAATGCCTTCCCAGGTTAACAAGGGGCAAGGTTGATTCTGTAATCAGATGCTTTGTAATGAGCGTTTCAAATCTTTTGTTCAGTTGCTTATCGCACAGCAGGCATCCGCCTGCAGGACTGGGATAATCAATGCCATATTTTTTTGCAAGAGCCATTTGTTTTCTCCTGCTTCTGCCATAGAAGCCCATCTGCGCCAGGGGTCTGATCAGTTTTATCCGGGTTTGCTCGTCAAGGGTTTCCATTTGTTTACTGGTTTGTGACATGGGCCTTTGTCCGGGAACTTCTCCCGTGGCAATGGCTTCAATGTTATGTTTCCCGGCGTATGCTTCAAGTTCCCTGAGCATAAATAATTTGCAGTCCAAACATGGATTGTATCCGGCTCCCCGTGGATAAGCAGGGTGCTTCAGTACCTCCAGGTATTTTTGCAACAGTCGGCCCCGTGTACAATCAAAGACTGTCAGGGGCACTTCTTCTTTTTCCAGAAATGGATCATGAATCGGCTTTTCCTTGGAAAAAGGCAGTTTAAAAAAAACTGCAGTAATAGAGTAGCCTTGTTCTTTCAACAACTTAACTGCCAACCGGGAATCCAGACCTCCTGAGTAAAGCAGCAGGATGTGCTTCATATTTAAAGCTTTGTTTTGATAAGCAGCAAATTTAACAGAACATGACTAAAATTTTTGATCCATTTGTCTTAAATTTGAAAGGTTATCCTTTTGGTACAACAATTTAATCACATATACTTATGACACTCATCAGATCTATTTCAGGTATTCGTGGAACCATCGGCGATAAGAGGGGAGATAATTTAACCCCGGAAGATATAGTGAAATTCACTTCGGCCTATGCCATATGGGTAAAACGCCAAACGGAGAACAATTTGGTAAAAGTGGTCGTTGGCAGAGATGCCAGACCTTCCGGTAAGATGGTTTATCATATTGTTTGCGGGACGTTGATTTCCATGGGCATTGATGTGATAGACCTGGATCTGGCCACAACCCCTACTGTGGAAATGGCGATTACTGCGGAAGAAGCTCAGGGAGGCATTATTCTTACAGCCAGCCACAACCCGGTTCAGTGGAATGCCTTGAAATTGCTTAATTTTCGCGGGGAATTCCTGAATAAGGAAGAAGGGGAGGAGATACTGGACATAGCGGCTCAGCATGACATCGATTATGCAGCAGTGGATCAGCTTGGAGCAGAGATACGGAAAGATGATTATCTGGATTATCATATTCATAAAATTCTCGAACTTCCCCAGGTGGATGTTGATGCCATATCCTCAAAGGAATACCGTGTGGTGGTCGATGGCATTAATTCGGTGGGAGGTATTGCGGTACCGCGGTTGCTCAGGGCCCTGGATGTTAAAGAGGTGATTGAAGTAAATTGTGAACCGGACGGACGTTTTGCCCATAATCCCGAACCCATCCCTGAAAACCTGACCGGTGTCATGCAGGAGATACAGAAAAACAATGCCGACCTCGGATTTGTGGTTGATCCGGATGTGGACAGACTGGCCATAGTCGATGAGAATGGATCGATGTTTGGCGAAGAATATACCCTGGTTGCCGTAGCGGATTATATTCTGCAGAATAAACCGGGGAATACAGTCTCGAACCTTTCCTCAACCAAAGCATTGAGAGAGCTTACTGCGGAATATGGAGGGTCGTATTATCCATCCGCTGTGGGAGAAGTGAATGTTGTTGAGAAGATGAAAGAGGCACAGGCTGTGATAGGCGGAGAGGGGAATGGCGGTGTAATCCTTCCTGAACTCCATTACGGAAGAGATGCACTGGTGGGTATTGCCTTGTTTCTTACTCATCTTGCAAAGGCAGGTGTATCCTGTTCTGAGCTCAGGAAGAAATATCCTTTTTACCACATCAGCAAGAATAAAATACAATTAACCCCTGATATTGATGTTGATCATATTCTGGAAAAGGTAAAAAACAATTATAAAGATTACCCCCTGAATGATGTTGATGGGGTAAGAATTGAGTTTCCGGAAGGATGGGTTCATTTGAGAAAGTCGAATACCGAACCGATCATCAGGATTTATTCCGAGGGAGAAGACCGAAAAACAGCCGAAGAACTGGCTTCACGGATTATAGATGCTGTAAATCAAATGGTATAAATGCCGGAAAAAGGTACGTGTAATTACTCCCTTTGGCATGATAAATCAAACAATTCCATTCCTTTTTTGTTCTCCTAATTTGAACAAGCCAAAACCAAACAGGATGCTTTCAAGGAATTAATGTGTTTTCGTTTTTTGTCCAAATTAAAATATAGTGTTACAACCAAAACAAAGAGTTATGAAAGACATTGAAATTGCCAGTAAAGTAAAAATGAAACCCATCCAGGAAATCGGATCGAAACTGGGAATCCGTGAAGATGATCTGGAATTGTATGGAAAAAATAAAGCCAAAATTCCTTTATCTTACATCGATGAGAAGAAAGTTGAAAAAAGCAGTTTGATTCTTGTCTCTGCCATTTCCCCGACTCCGGCCGGTGAGGGAAAAACCACCATGTCGATCGGTCTGTCACAGGGTTTGAATAAGATCGGTGTTAATTCCACGGTGGTACTGAGAGAACCTTCCCTGGGTCCGGTATTCGGAATAAAGGGTGGCGCTACTGGTGGAGGCTATTCACAGGTGCTGCCCATGGAAGACATCAATCTTCATTTTACCGGGGATTTTGCAGCTATAGAAAAAGCCCATAATTTACTGGCAGCGCTGGTTGATAACAGCCTGCAGCACCGAAACTCCGCCCTCGACCCCAGAACTGTACTTTGGAGGCGGGTTATGGATATGAACGACCGGGCGTTAAGGAAAACCCTTGTCGGACTGGGAGGAAGAACCTATGGAGTACCCCGGGAGACGGGTTTCGATATTACCGCCGCATCCGAGCTGATGGCCATACTTTGTTTGGCAGAAGATTTTCAAGGCCTTAAGGAGAAATTGGGGAACATTTTTATCGGATATACCTATGATCGCAAGCCGGTATTTGCCAGAGACCTGAATGCACACGGAGCAATGGCTGCCTTGTTAAGGGATGCGATCAAGCCCAACCTGGTTCAGACCATGGAAGGCACCCCTGCCATTATTCACGGCGGACCTTTTGCCAATATTGCACAGGGCACCAATTCGGTTATTGCCACCAAAACCGGTATGTCAATGTCGGACTATGTGGTTACCGAGGCAGGTTTTGGATTTGATCTTGGAGCGGAGAAGTTTTTTGACATCAAATGTGGATATTCCGGATTGTCTCCCAAGGCAGTGGTTCTCGTTGCTACGGCAAGAGCGTTGAAATACCACGGAGGTGCACCTCTTGATAAGGTGAACGAACCCAACATGGAGGCGCTAAAATCAGGAATAGAAAATCTGGAGAAACATATAGAGAATATCCAGACGTTCAATATTTGTGCTGTAGTGGCTGTCAATCGGTTTGTATCCGATACGGAAGAAGAGCTTGAGTACATTAAGAATTATGCCGAAGAAAAAGGAATAGATGCTGTTATAACCGATGTTTGGGGAGAAGGAGGCAAAGGAGCAACCGATCTGGCCAAAAAAGTGAAGTTTGTAGCCGATAACTGTAAAAACAAATACAACCCCATGTACGACTGGGAATGGGATATTCCCAAGAAGATTGAGACGGTGGCCAAAAAAGTTTACGGGGCCGCTGCAATTGATTATACGGCAACAGCCAAGGCAGACCTGAAAAAGATCAGGGATCTGGGAATGGAAAACATTCCCGTTTGTATTGCCAAGACTCAGAAATCGCTCTCCGATAACCCGAAATTGCTGGGTAAGCCCAAAGACTTTGTGGTAACAGTCAGAGAGATTGAACTTTCTGCCGGTGCGGGATTTGTGGTACCCATTACAGGTAAAATTATGCGTATGCCTGGCCTCCCATCCAAACCCGCTGCTGAAGATATTGATGTGGATAATGAAGGAAATATCAGTGGGTTATTCTAAGAAAACCCGGTGATTTCAAATCCTGGTAGCACAAAATTCTTGAGTAGGGAGACAAGATGAGGCTGTCTAAAAAGTAAATGTAACTTTAGCTTATTGGACAGCCTCATTTTATTGAGATGAAAGGGCCGGTTTAAGAAAAAAGTGAAAAAGTTTACCGGCGATTCGTATTATAGATAGAAATTCAGCCCCCCGCCAATCACATGATAGGCAGGATCGTTCAGGGCGATCTCACTTTCAAAGAGAAGGCTCATGTTTCGGGATAAACCCACTTCAAGCCCTATTGGGACCCAGAACGGCATTTGAAGGGTGGTTTCCGTTTTTCCTTCATCGTTTGTACCTTTTATGAAGTTGATGTCTGTGTCAATTCCACCGTATAGACGGAGATCGCTTTTCAACGGGATGGTAAAGTTTAAGGTGCCGTCCAGACCAAAGTAGCCAAAATCATGAGCTCCCACGGCCAGGGATATGTTGTTGCCAAGCGCAAATTCCAGATTGGCTCCGAAATATTGTCGATCGCCGAAACCCACCTGAACACCGGCATCCAATCCGGATTTAATTCCGTATCCGGCGTGTCCGAAGAGTATTACCCCGTTAGCGCCGCCGTCAATATGGAGCGCGGGTTCAATGCCCAGTGAAAATACCCCTTTTTTAAGTGTTTGTCCGGTGTTGAATACTTGTCCATGCGCACTTGTAAAAGTAAAGGCCACAACAATCAGTAACAGCAGTTTTTTCATAATTGGTTTCATATTTGAAATTTGTTAATGGATAAGGAAGTCATTCGCTTTCCAGCTTTTCAGTCTGGTATTGTTCAATTTCCTTATGCCTCGTTTTTGTTTTAAAGAGGATCAAATATAATGGAAATCGACGATAGTTCTAACCCGAATTATTCAAGAATAATTCTGACGCTATTGAAAAACCTGGCTTTTTGCTTCAATAAATTTCGCAAAAAGCCGGTTTTTCTAATGCGGGGTTGCCTGCATCCATCCCGCAAACCATCCCGCATTCAAAAACTTTCCCGCTTACCAGCGGGATTCGTTTTTGAATAATGCAGGCTAAAAGAGACATTTTATTTTTTTATAGCTTCATCTCCTGACCCCTATAGAATTCCAGAATTTTTAACCTGAAGACGTAGTTATACTTTGCATTCGCTGCATTTGACCGGGCTCTGGAAAGCTCGTTTTTAACAATTTTATATTCTATGGCATCAATAAGTCCAACGTCATACTTTTCCTGAGTGTACTTAAAAGCTTCCTGATTGGATTCTACACTTTCCAGACTGGATTCATAGTCTTTATAGGCAGCTTCAGCTTCATTGACAGCTTTTTGAATGGTTTTGAAGAGTTCCAGTTTCTGTTCCTTAACAAAATATTCGGTATCTTTAACCAGAAGTTTGGCATTTGAGATTTGATTGTGTTTTCTCATTTTGTCAAATATAGGTATGCTGAGAACCATCTGCAGATTCAGATTCGGGTTGATGGCTTTGATCTGATCCGTATAGGAAGGTTGGGACAATTCATTATAATAGGTATAATAGGAAGTGCGGAATGATAAAGTTGGCATAAGCCGGCCTTTCATGATGTCAAAATATTTTTGTGAACTTTTAAGCTGATATTGCGCACTTTGAATAGTCGGGAAATTCTGAACGGATTTGTCGTAGATGGTATCGGCGGGTTGAATAAGTTTTCCGGCTTGAAGAACCGGATCTTCAGGTATGACTACACTGAAATTTTTTATGCTGTCAAGATTCATAAGCTGAGCCAGATCGACATAGCCCATTCTAAGAGCATTCTGAGCCCTGGTGAGTTCAACCCTTTCCCGTGCGGCCTGTGCCTTAATTTCCAGAAGTTCCCCTTTTGCTTTATTTCCTACCTTAACCTGTTCCCTGGTTTTGGTTATCTGATCCGTTGTTACATCGAGTTGTTCCTGCTTGATTTTTTTTTGTTCTGCTTGAGCAAGTACATTGAGATAATAGGTGACAATGTTGAGGGTAACGTTGTATCGGGCGGTTTCAATATTTTCAAGCTGAGCCATTAGATCATAATGGCGCATTTGTTGGGTGTTTTGTGTTTCCAGCCCACTGAAAAGATTTAAGTTTGCATTGGCCTGCATATTCTGAGACTGGAATTGCTGGTTTACATATTCGTAATTGTCTGGATTGATGGTTTTACCGAAGTTGAAACTATGAGCGCCGTTTACCGATATAGAAGGGGCCATTTCCCATTTTGATTGCCTGCGGTCGTTTCTGGCCTGATCTGCTGAAATTTTTTGTCTTTTTATATTGATGTTGTTTTCAAGAGCATAATTGATGCACTCTTCAAGTGTCCATTTCTTCTGGGCTTCAGCTTCCATTGAATGGTATCCGACGATGAATAAACCAATGCAGAGGGATAATTTTACAAATTTCATAGATATGTTTTTTAACGTTTCGAATAAGCCAGACATAAATTGTGCCGGGATTTATACTATGCTTATTATTAATCATTAATAATAAAATAAACAACCCGTTTACGAATCCCAGAGTGCACGGAAATGCAACAAATATGTTCGTTTTCGGACATTGAAAGATATTTTGGTGTTTGGTATAAAATTCCCTGGGATAAAAAAAATCAATTTTATTAAAGTGATATGTTGGCAAAAATAATTTTATAAACAAAAATTCGATACTATATTTGTAATTTGAATAATCATTAACAGCATTCTTTTTGGATCAACATTTAAAATAAATCCCCCCTATGTACAGAAAGATATGGCATAACTGTTCCCAATCCGTGGCGCAATTGAATTTTTATACCGATTCAGACATTAAAATTATGACTTTAACCGGTTTTAAAATAGGAAATTTTCTCATCACCGATGAGGGCGTCAGGAAAATTTCACCATATGATAAGGTGGAGATTAAATTTGTCGATAAAGATGGATATACCACTTTAGCCCGTAAGGTTCTGAAGAATATCGAGTTGAATAAACGTACCATTATGGGTTTGAATGATAAGTTTCTGAATTTTGTAGTCATCAACATTGGGTTTGAAAATTTTAAGAAAATTCCATCGCTGTCTCTGGGTACAGATGAAAAGATGGAAGTAGGGCTGCCAGTAGCAACAATGGGATATCATGTCAATGAAGAGAACCTTTCCATCAAACAGGGTATCATATCATCTTTCCATTACAGTGAGGATGGCAATAAATATATCCAGATCGATACTTCAATTAAGACCGGAAATGCGGGGAGTCCGTTAATTAATGTTGAAACGGGCAGTATCATTGGGGTGGTTGGTCATAAGCTCACTGAAATGTCTCAGTCATACAGGGAGCTAAAAAAAATTATGAACAACAATATTAATTTGCTTAAAAAGTATCAGGGAAAATATAATATTGAGGATATTGACCCTGTACAGGTACTGATTGCCAATCAGAATCAGATCAAATATATAACAAAAGAAATATACCGGATTGCAGATATGGGAGTAGGTTATGCCGTACCTTCAATGGATATTGCAAATTTCATAAAGGAGAATCTTATTATTGATGAGAAACGGCCTTCCGATAATCTGTTGTACGGTTTATAATGTTTTCCGTTTTAGTAGAGTCTCGTCTATAATATCCGCTGGCTGCGTCACGCTCGTTTTTCATACCAGTCAATTACATCTGGTAGAGACGTACGGCCGTACGTCTCTACATTTGGCATTTAAAACTCGCAAGCCTTGCCAGCGAACATTCTAGACGAGACTCTTTCAAATCTCTTTGACTTTATGGACAAATACTAGTATTTTGGGTTTCTGAGAAAGGGAGAGGTTATAAGAACAATAAAATATAACAGTACCTTACCGGGCAAGTTTTGCCAAAAAAAGCAAGAATTTGACCGGTAAGGTACTACCTTTTTTCAGGACAAGCTTGAAAAAAAGCGCTTCGCGGAAGAAACTAATGTTTAGATTAAGTTTGAACAACATGTTGGTTCAGGTTGCGCTTTAAGCGCCTACATGCAACAGCACATGGGTATGTTCTGCACAGATCATTCTGCTTCAATATCCCTGATGATCTTTTCCACCTCTTCTTCCGTGGTTCTGAGCTTTTTCTTGCAGAGCGACAACAATTCTGAGACCCTTT
>JAGXLC010000085.1 GCA_018334875.1 Bacteroidales bacterium
CCACCGGTAGAAGAAGGTTCTGAGATCTTCGTTCCGGAAAAACCGCCGAGAGAACCACTCGACATAACAGAATTGCTAAGCCAGTGGGCATCCATTGCCACAAGCGTGGCCACGGTCATCTACATCATCAACAGGAACTAATTCGCCATAATTCATATAATTCGTATGGAGGAAAACAAGCCCCAGGTACAGCAAAACAAAGACGAAATAGATCTGCTTGAGGTATTCCTGAAAATATGGAAATACAAACGCTTCATCATAATCTTTACTGTTGTGATGGCTATTGGTTCCATCATCTATTCTTTGGTGCAGGAACCACAGTATGAAGCTGAAGTTTCTCTTTATAAAAAAACTTCCGGAGAAGGCAGATCCTCCAGAATACAAAACCTTGCCTCCCAGTTCGGTATGGGGGGAGCTTTGCCTTCCGGAGGAGATCAGTTTAGTATAGAGGATCTTACAAACAGCCGAAGGCTCAATAAAAAGATCATTTATAAAAACTGGGATACCAAAGCCTATCAGGATTCGGTAACCCTTATCGAATATTGGGAAATTGAGGGTGAAACCGAACAGGAAAAGTTTGAAAAAGCCCTGAAAAAAATAAAAGATCTGGTATCTTTCAACAGAAATGAAGAAACCCAATTGGTTACCATTACCATATTGATGCCGGAAGCTCAGCTTGCCGCCGATATAGGCAATTACCTCACCACACTCATTGAAGAATACATACAAAACGAACAAGAAACCTCCACCAGGCAGAACCTCCAATATATTGAAAAAAGGCTGGAGACAATTAAAAAGGAGCTGCGCAAAGCGGAAGAGGAGCTGAAACGTTTTCGCGAACGCAACAGGATAATCGAACAATCCCCTGAACTTCAATTGGAGTACGGACGCCTGCAACGACAGGTAACCCTTAAACAGGAAGTTTACACCACCCTTCAAACCGAAAGGGAAATGGCCGAAATCGAACTGGTCAAGGAAACCCCCGTGATCAACGTGCTGGATGAAGCGTTGGCTCCGGAACAGCGGGCCAAACCGAAAAGAAAGCTCATCGTTATAGTGGGCACCTTCGCCGGCTTTTTCCTGAGCCTACTGATCGTTGTACTTCGCTATGTTTGGAGCTATGTCAAAGGCGAAATGGAAAAACGCGGCGAAAGCCTGAAACTGTTCTGAGGCAGTCAAAGACCTCCTGTTTTCCAGACAAGAGTAACCAGATACAGGATCATCTCAATCTCATTGATCTTATCCAATCAAACCTTTTGTTTCAGCCAATCTTTAAATTCCCCGTAATCTGCCGGCATCTGAACCGCCTGTTTGGGTTTATCCTGTATCTCTCTTAAATAATCCGGCAATTCGATTTCCGCCTGAATGCTCTCCTCTACAATATCTTTGAATTTTGCGGGATGGGCTGTCTCCAGGAATATCCCCGTCTCTTCCCGATGGATCAGATGGCGACATCCCAGGTAACCTATGGCCCCATGGGGATCGGCTATATAGTTACCGGCAGCATACAAATCCTTTATCCCTTCCCGGGTTTGATCATTATCGGCCACAAAAGGCCTGATCAGGGTTTTCATTTTCCGGTGATCGTCACCAAACATCTCCCTTATGCGGATGAAATTGCTCGGATCACCCACATCCATAGCATTTGAAAGGGTTCTGACCGCAGGTCTGGGTTTATATTCTCCGCTTTCAAGATAATCCGGAACCACGCGGTTCACATTGGAAGCGGCAATAAAACGCTTAACCGGCAAACCCATTTTCCATGCCATCACACCGGCGCACAAATTCCCGTAATTGCCGCTGGGCACGGAAATAACAACATGCTCCCGTTCCGCTTCACTTAACTGATGCCACGCCCAGAAATAATACACGGCCTGGGGCAACAACCTTCCCACATTGATGGAATTGGCAGATGTTAGCGTTTTGCCGGCAAAAGCATCCTGATCGGCAAATGCTTTTTTCACCAACCTCTGGCAATCATCAAAGGTTCCCTGTATCTCCAGGGGCAGAATATTGCCACCCAAAGTAGTAAGCGTCTTCTCCTGGATATGACTCACCTTACCCGAGGGGTACAACAAAACCACCCGGATACCCTCCACATTATAGAAACTCTTCGCCACAGCGCTTCCCGTATCTCCCGATGTGGCCACCAATACGGTTATTTCTTCATTCTCCTTTTCAGCGATCTTTTTAAGTACCTCAGACAGAAAACGGGCACCTACATCCTTAAAAGCTAAAGAAGGCCCATGGAAAAGCTCCAGGGAATGTATTTGTTCCTTCACCTGAACAAGAGGAATGGGAAAATTGAACGCCCTTATGCATATTTCCTCCAAATCCCTGCGGGTAAAATCACTTTTAACAAAATCATACAATACTTCGGCAGCCAGGGAGGCAAACGGATAATCATCCATTTCTGTAAAGAAATCATTATTCTTTTTTATGATCTCCTGAGGAAAAAACAGACCGTTATCACTGCCGGCACCCTGCATGACTGCCTGCCGGAACGAAACGGTTTCACTGGTATTGTTGAGGTTGTAAAATTCCATATACTTCTTTTCTTTTATCAGGTTCCAATATATTTACCATTTATCCAGAATCACCGTACCTTTTCTGTCCACCTTCGAAATATAAGTCAAAAAATCAATCCGATAGTTTTGATAAGCCTCACTCATTGTCTTCTCTACTTTTTCTGCACATTCTTTGCTGTCACAAACAGCAAAGAAGGAAGGCCCGGATCCCGATATCGTATAACCTTTGGCTCCGGCGGAAAGGGCAATTTGCTTCAGGTCACGGTACCCCGGTATTAGCTCCGAACGTGCGGGTTCGGCAACCAAATCCTCCATAGAGTCACCAATCAGGTCGTAATTGGAGGTATAGAAGCCGGCAATCAGTCCTCCTACATTGCCCCACTGACGAATGGCATCTTTCAGATCAATGCGGTCCATGAGAAGCGACCTGCTCAGATCGGTCTTTATTTCTATCTGTGGGTGAAGCACTACGGTCCATAAATCTTCCGGCGGAGGAATGCGAATAATATCCAAAGGATGATAACTGCGTACCAGAATGATTCCCCCGAGAATAGCCGGAGCCACATTGTCCGCATGTTTTCCTCCCGAAACCAGCGCCTCTCCTTCCATGGCAAAATCCACCAGCTCTCTTTTTGTATAGGGCCTTCCCAACAATTCATTAGCCGCCACTACAGCCGCTGCCGAGCTGGAAGCACTGGAGCCCAACCCGCTTCCGGGGATAACGGTCTTGTCAATTTTCATGTCAAAACCCTCATTGCTCCCTAAATGCTCCAGCAATTTCCGGACGGCATGAGAAGCTACATTCTTTTCAGGATCCGTAGGTATTTCATTATAACCGGTTATTTCCACTATCCGGATCTCCGAAGAGCCGTTTGGATACAGTGTAACGGTGTCACCCACATGTTCAATGGGGAAACCAATGATATCAAATCCGCTTCCCATATTGGAAACCGACGCGGGAGCAAAGACTTTTATTCCTTTATACTGTTGCATAAGATCCCTTTTAATAATTGTTGTGTTGAACGATTTCGAATACATCATTCAGTACACCGGAAGCGGTTACATCCACCCCGGCACCGGCGCCTTTTATCACCAATGGCTGTTCATTATACCAGCGCGTATGCAAAAGGATGATATTGTCCGCATTATCCAGATCATAAAACGGATGTTCCTTAGGGAATGCATCAACACCCAACCTTACTTCTCCCCTGTCGAGCGTAGAAACAAACCGCAGCTTTTTTCCCTGCCGGATGTCCTCCTGCCACTTCTCCGTGATGAGCGCATCATTCTCCTGCACGGATTCAATAAATGCTTCAACGGAAGAGGCCTGCTCAACTTTTTCAGGCAGAAAGGATATCAGATCCACATCCTGCTGCTCGATGGGATAGCCGGCTTCCCGGGCAAGAATAATCATCTTTCTCATGGCATCGGTTCCCAGCAAATCGGTTCTCGGGTCCGGTTCTGTATAACCCATTTTCATAGCCTCCTGCAAGGACTGGTAAAAAGACTGATCCTCAGAAATCTTATTCAAGATGAAATTCATACTTCCCGAAAGCACTGCATCAATCCGGTCGATCCGGTCACCCGTCTTTTTCAGATTCCTGATTGTGCTTAGTATCGGCAATCCCGCCCCGACATTCGTTTCAAAAAGGAAATGGGCCCTGTTCCGGTGAGCCATCTTTTTTAACCTGCTATAATTGGTATAATCACCGGAAGCTGCTATCTTATTACATGTGGCAATGGATATGCTATGCTGTAGCAATTGATCATAAACATTACCGATTTCCTCGCTTGCTGTATTATCCACAAACACCGTATTCCGAAGATTGAAATCCACCATTTTACGGAAAAAATCCTGCCAGTTGGCAGATTCAACGTTGGATTCAATTTCCTCTACGGCATTTCCCCAATCAATCCCTTCCTTTTTGATTAACATTTTCCGGGAATTGATCATGCCAATCAGTTTAAATTCCAGATTGAACTCTTCTCTGAATTCATCCTGCTGTTCATAAATGAGCCGTATGAACTGTTTCCCAACATTTCCGGTTCCTGCTATGTATAAATGGATCTTTTTGACTTCTGAAAGGAAGAAATCTTCATGTAACAGATTGAGGGCTTTTTCCACATCCGATTCTTTTATGATGGAACTGATGTTTCGTTCGGATGAACCCTGGGCTATGGCATGTACATTAACTCCGTTGGATCCGAGCGATTGAAACAATTTGCCGCTGATGCCCGGTGTATTCAGCATATTCTGACCCACAAGGGCAATGATGGCAAAACCGGATTCACCGGCCACCGAATCAATCATTTTGGTGTTGATTTCGTAACTGAATTCCCGGTTTAGGGCGGACACGGCATCCTCTTTATCTTCCGATTGTATGCCTATACATATCGAATGCTCGGACGAGGACTGACTGATAAAAATTACATTGATATGATTTTCGGACAAACACGTAAATGTTCTGGAAGCAATACCAGCCACACCAACCATACCGCCTCCTATGAGGGTTACCATCGAAATGTCTTTAATACTGGAAATTCCCTTCACAATCCGTTCATCCCGGGTTTGTCTTACTATACGTGTGCCTTTCTCTTCGGGATAAAAACTGTTTTTTATCTGTATGGGGATGTTGTTTCTTAAGGCCGGCAAAACGGCAGGAGGATAAAGGATTCCCGCACCAAAGTACGACATCTCCAATGCCTCCTCATAGGACAATTCTTCAATACAAAAGGCATCGGGGACAATCCGGGGATCAGCAGTATATAAACCGCTTACATCGCTCCATAGGGTCAATACCTCAGCCTGTATGGCTTCGGCTATAATAGAAGCCGTTAGGTCAGAACCTCCCCTGCCCATGATCCTTACAGACCCATCCTCAGCACTTCCGATAAAACCCGGTACCACACCTATACCTTCTAACTCTGCTACAGCACCTTTAACATTGGCCAGGGTGGGTTCATATATCACTTCCCTTTTTTTGTCAGATTGCTTGATTTTTATGAGGCTTTGGGCATCCAGCAAAGTGACGTGGACTGAATGTGTCTTCAGGTATTCCGAGACAAGAAAGGAAGCCACCTGTTCTCCAATGCTAAGAATACGATCCTTGGACTTCTCAGTGGCTTCATTCAATATATTGATGCCTTCAAGAACATTTTCTCCCTTTTTGAACTCAAGATGCATTTTCCCGATTACCCCGGGTTGAGTGGAAGGAGAAAACAGGTTTCTGGCAATATCCAGATGTTGTTGCTTCATCCGCCCGTAAGGACCGGTGTAATCACCATCAGTCTCTACGGCTTTATCGATTGCCTCTTCCAGGAGATTTGTTGTATCACCCACTGCCGATACAACTACCATCGGCTTATCTGCTGCCGACAAAATGATTTGGGCTACATTTTCTATCCTTTCTGCAGAACCCAGACTACTACCACCAAACTTATATACGTTCATAATAAAAATATTATTAGATCAATGAATAATCCATGAATTGAAAAAAGCAAAATTTTCCCGTCTCTTCTATGTATGCACAATATTACCACTCCTCACACGGAGTGGTCGTAGCGGTGGTAATTGTATTAGCTGTTGTTGTAAAAATAATGGAATCAGCGGTTCCCGATCCAAAGGCAGTTCCACCGGAAAACCAATCTTCCCGAGTGATGATGCTTGGGCCGGTATTCATAAAAATATCTCCAAAGTGCCGCTTCATCTTCAAAAATTTATTTTCTTCTGCAAATAAAATGAATATTATATTGCAATACAACAAAATCTATACATTTTATAATAAGAATTTATAGAAGCAGTATTCCCCGGTAACAACCAAGCTTAACGGCTGGTGTTGTAACCACTAAATTAATTTATGTAAAAATATTGAAGCGAAAAGCCAGGTTTTTCGATGACGTAAGAAACCTGCATCCACCGAGTTTTGTCACAAGAAATTGTATAATCATAAGGGAAGCCCATCTTCCTGATAAATGAAATTCGAGGTGATTACGCTATGCCCTTACTTCACTGAGTAATTTCACACCCAAAAACTATTTCCTTACCTTATACCTGAGCCAGACATAATCATTTCCCAATTTTTGAGCATCCTGGGTGGAGAGCTTGATTTGCTCTTCTTCTATATCCAGGCCGATGAATATTCTGGGCTGAGATTTAGCAACAATAAAAGGCGCCACAATCACACTGATCTCATCTGCCAAATTTTGCTGCAACAAAAGATTATTCAGTGTGGGGCCGGTATCTGTTAAAATCGTTTCGACACTGTATTCCTCTTTCACAGCCTGAAAGGCCTCCAAAAAATCTATCCTTTCCTTACCTGCCTTAATATAAGGATATTTCTTTTCTTTGAGATAACGCAGATAATCCTTAGGGGTTGAATTGGAAACCAGAACAATGATATCTTTAATATATTCCATCTGGCGGTAAAAGTGAAGCACACCCTTTAACCGGCTTCTGCTGTCCACCACAATCCAGAATGGCCTCACATCTTCCGGATCATAAACCCGCTCTTCCTGCTCATCAGTTTCCGGTTCCGGCGGAATTTCATCCGATGCATCCAATATGGTCTGAGAGCCTACCAGGTAAGCATCCACATGTAAACTTGAGGCTATGCTGTAATGCATATTTAAATTCGCATCAAATCCGCCGAGAGAGCCATCCAGACTAACGGTATTATGAAGAATGATTTTGGGCAGCGAGTTTTCAATATAATGTTCCTTGTTCATGGCTGTATGATTTTGGGTGTAAGATAGTAATTTTTTCAATACAGCGAAAGCAATACGGAGAATTTTTTCAAAAATTCCCGGTTAAGACAAATTGTTTCTTATATCCTGAAGGGTGGTATAAAGCTGCTCAAGGGATTTCTCCTCTCTGTCACCGGTTTTATAGGTTTCAATAAACTGAAAATTCACAGGATCGAATAAACCGTGGTTTTTAAAAATTCCGGCTTCTTTGTTCCAAGCCAAAACAGAAACAATAAAAGGTTCCTGCTTATTCATAACATGAAACCGAATGGGAAACGTCTTTTCATCCGTCAGCGAATCTTCAAACACGCCCTGCAGCTCAAAGTTACCATCTCCCCCTTTAAATGGCTGCGCCAGTGACTCGCCGTCCTGCCGGATATCTTCTATATTAAAAATTCGAATCAAATAAGATACATGTTCAGCAGGAACGGAAGATATATTGCGAATCTCCACAGAAATCTTATTCAGGTTGCCCTTTTTATAATCATCTACTGGCTCTATATTTAGGTCAGCCTGAAGTTGTGCCTTCACCTGCTTGAAAAAGAGGGTTTCAACAATGCCGTGGGGTGCCGGTTTGGCCTCTTTCTCCAGCCGAATATAATACCGCCCGTCGTTCAGAAATTGATGAGGGGGATTCTGACTTTTGGGAACATCCAAAATAAAATAATTTCCCTCTTCTTCACGGATTTCATGAATCCTAATCTCACGGGGATGCGGAACAATATTGGCTGCAATCAGGCTTTCTATCCAGTTCTTATCTCTGAAATCAGAAGGTATCAGGGTCCCCTGGCAGATCCTACGGGGAAACCTGCCCGATTTTGGTAGTTTTCTCTCCTTCGGGCTCCCAATGATGATCAGACCTCCGTCTGTATTCAGAAAAGCACAAATTTCCTTGAATATGGCGTTAATTTTAATCTGGCCGCTCTTGAATTCCAGTACTGACGTTTCTTCCCGGGGTATAGAAAAATATTCCTCCAAATCTTTCTTTGTGATCTGAAAAAGACCTTTTCCGAATATTTTTTTTGCCAAATCCATAACGGGCAGATATATAAGCCACAATATTTATATAAAGGTCACTCAGGGAGCTCTTCGTCGATGCTCCTATCCGGGAATTCGCCGTCGCCTTTCAAATAGGTGTCGAACCAGCGGAACATCCGGAGGGTATAATCGTACTGGGCGGTTGCCCTCCTATATCCATGGCCGGCTCCGGGATACCGAACCAATCGCAGGGGAACCTCAGGCTTTCGTACCTTCATGTGTCGGAAAAGCTCCAGCGACTGGCTGGGATGAACTCGGGTATCGGCCTTTCCATGAGTGATAAGCAATGGGGTCTGAGCATTTCCCACATGATAAATCGGGCTTCGCTCCAGGTACTTCTGCCAGTTATTGTCTTCCCATAGCCTTTCCCGGGCATGAACCAAATATAATTCTTCGGGAATATCACTGGTACCCCATTTCGAAATGTTGTTGCTGATGCCAAAATTCATAACACCTGCGGCAAAACGATCGGAATAGTAAGTAGCCATCCAGCCTGTAGCGTACCCACCGTATGATCCGCCGGTCACACCAATACGTTCCGGATCGGCTATACCCTTATCGATCAGGTAATCCACCCCATCTACAATATCATCATATTCCGCACCAGCGGCATCGCCCTGGCTGCTTTTCAGAAATTCAATGCCCCGACCGGTACTGCCCCGATAATTGGGGTAGAATACGGCATATCCTTTGGCCGCAGCCATCTGGCCGGGGGAGCTGTAATAAGTAAGCCAACCGTTGCTGTAATGAGCTTCCGGTCCTCCGTGAACATTTACAATCAAGGGTACTTCCATTCCTTCCTCATAATTGACCGGTTTAATCAACAAGCCCTCAATCTTCAAACCATCCCGTGCCTCATAGGTAACAACGGACTGCTCACTCATCCGGACATCGTCCAGCCAGGGGTTAACATGGGTAACCCGTTCCGGGGCACCGTAAGGGGCTTTGTAATATACCTCTCCGGGATGCTTGGGGGTATTGACCTCAAATGCAATATGGCCTTTATCGGCATAGGAAAAACTTTCGTAAATTAAGCCCCCGGGTTTCAGCTTGTAGTTAAAATCAGAGCCGTCAGGACTTATAGTACCAAAACCACGTTCTGTGCTTTCGCTTGCAATGAAGTGAATGGTATTGGGATCGGTCCAGGCGATCTGTTCAAATTTTCCCTTAAAATCCGGATGAATATTTTCAGGATTCCCTCCATCAGCAGAAACTATCATGATTCGCCCCGCTATCACATCATGAATGTCGTTTCCGGCCAAAAGAGCCAACCGTTCACCTCCAGGGCTCCATCGAATGTCAGCCAGTTTACCCTCATGTTGAATGTCATCGGTAATTATTTCCCGGGTTTCGGCACTTACCACCTTCACATCCTGCTTCATATAATAATCATCAACCAGAGGCGTGGGCGCTATTCCTATAGCCAGCCTTTCATTGTCAGGAGACCAGCGAAGGGTATAAATAGAGCCTTCCGCTTTAAGTGGTTTAGCTGAAGGACTGCTCTCACTCAGATCAATTAAATACCCTTTCCTGTTCCTCAAACCCTCTTCATAAATATCAGGCTGAAAAGGTAGTTTGCTCTGTTTTTCATCTTCCGGTGCAGTCGCGGTAAAAGCCAGTCGGTCTCCGTCTGAAGCCCACTCATAATCACTAACGGAGGTTTCGAATTGATAAAGTTTCATGGGAGCTCCGCCGTGAAGCGGCATCTCATAGATAGCGTTCACCTCTTCCCCTTCGGGCCTGGCAATAAAAGTTACGGTTTCCCTTTCAGGACGGAATGCAACATCACTGACGCTGCCAAGAGTATAATAGGCTTTACTTTCCTGATTATTCGTATTGTACACGTACAGATGAATTTCTGCCGGATTGTTTTCCTTTACAGGATCAGCCGGGTCCGTAACCGTATAGGCAATGTAGCTGCCGTCTTCTGAGAGTTCAACGCTTGTTACCCTTTTGAGTCTGGTGATGTCCTCAATGCTTAAACCATTGTCACCGGCAAGTGCAGGAGAACAAAATCCTATACCAACGGCAAGCATTAGGACTGATAAAAATCTGTTTGATAAGAACTTCATAGGCAAATCTTATTCTTTAATTAAAACAAAAGCTGTTTAAATCCTGAAAAACTTTTCTCCTTCACAAAATTATAAAAAAATTTTCGGACCTTTACAACTTGTATTCTATTCGTTCGTATTATTTTTTTTAAAGATGAAAAAATAGAAAAAATGAAAAAAATCACAACCTTCTTAAACATTCTGCTCGCAGGATTATTTTTGATTGGCTTCATCCATAATGAAAGCCGGGCCCAGTCCTCCGACGGCCCCAGTTTTGAGTTTAAGGCAGAAAACAATCGCATTCAGCTTGACACCATGTATTTAAATACCATGAACGATGAGGTAAAGCTGGAAATCAAATTTGAAAACAAGGGGGATAAACCGCTTATTATTAATAAAGTCAATGGATGCTGCGGTACACGTATTACAGAATGGACTGAAAAACCGGTGCTTCCCGGAAAAGAAGGTATCATTGAAGTTCAGTTCCGGGTGCCCCCCCGTCCACATCAAATTAACCGTACTGTCAAAGCAGTTTCAAATGACCCTGAAGGGGCAAAAACCTTATACATTAAAGGTCTCGTTAAAGAACAAGACGACGGATCACTCAATCTTGGAAACAACAATTAAAATGGATTTGAACCTGCTCATATAACCACAACATCAAGGATGTTCTGCTCATTACCATGGACTCGCTCGGCGAGAAAGGAACGAAAGTAGCCAATCTTCTTAACATACAGCAATTTCCCCAGGAAGCCAACCTGGATGGCGGTATTGTCCGCTGGAAAACCGAAAATTTACCCATAGAGGTCATTTTACCAAATGCTTGTGGAGGTTGTTGTGGCTGTTCTTAACTTAACCCGAATGATTCAAGATTTATTCCTGTCTACGACAGTAGTACAAAAATAAATAAGAAGCATAACTCACCATAAACCAACCTGTCGCCTTCCTGTGGAGGCAGGACTGGCAGGAGCTCCAACCTCACCCACCTCTGGGAAGGAACCCTAAATCCCACAAAACCATTATAATTGCTGCAAGAAGGGAAAAGTAGCGCCAGAAATCACTTTCAGCTTTTTGGGATCAATTTTCACCGTTAACTGCGTTTCCACAACAAGACATTCAAAAGAGCAAGTGGGACATTAATCAATTCATAAAAAAAATCTATGAAACATAGTGACTTTTTAGAAATCTTTCGTCTAAAACAACAAGTTTAATAATATTTGATATATGAGCAAAGAATTATACCTGGCAGCGGTTGGCTTAACATTAGTTTTTATGCTTTTCGGTTTTAATTTATCTGAGAGTAATGTTCCGACTATGGAAAAGGGTCACCGGGTAGAGGAAAATAAAGAAGAAGAGGTAAAACAAGGGTTTAAATTCAACTCAATCTCCGGAGCGAGCAATGAAAATGATACAGGGCTAACCCGGGCAAACCTGGCCAAATTAAACGCATACACAGAATATCTGTACAGAAAAAGTGGGTTCAACGGAAGTATCCTTATAGGACGGCACGGATATATGGTCTATAAAAAGCATGTTGGGTACAGCAATCTAACCTATAAAACCAAACCGATCAATGATACAAGCAAATTTCAATTGGCTTCTCTTTCCAAACAATTTATAGCTGCCTCAATTATGTTGTTATATCAGCAGAGAAAACTGAATTATGAGGATCCGGTAACCGATTATATTGACAATTTTCCCTATAAAAAAGTGACCATACGTCACTTACTTCACCACACATCAGGTGTTCCTAATTATATGTGGCTGGCCGAGCGTAAATGGAAAAAAGAAACCCCGCCGGATAATGAGGAAATGATAAAAATGATGTGCCAATACAATTTAATACCTCATTTTGAACCAGGCACGCGTTATAATTATAGCAATACAGGTTACATGATCCTTGCAGGTATTGTTGAAAATATAAGCCATCAGTCCATCAGAAATTTTCTGGATGAAAATTTCTTTTCAAAGATCGGTATGAACAACACTTATGTACATAGTTTTTCAGATAATCCCATTCATAAATTCAGAAAAAATTCAGAATATCCCGGTGAACTAATTGGGTTCCGTTGGTCGTACAGAAGATATATACCGATTCCCCCTACGGTTAATGACGGAGTTATAGGAGATAAAGGTATTTACTCAACCGGTAAAGATTTGCTGAAATGGGATCAGTCGCTCGAACAAAATTTCATTCTTGCCGATTCAACTCTTAAAGAAGCTTACAAAAAAGGTACAACAGTAACCGGGGATACAATTCCTTATGGATTTGGATACCATCTACCAAAAGGCAAGAAAGAGCTGAAAGCCTATCATAATGGTGTATGGAATGGATTTACAAATGCATACAGAAAATATCACAAAGATTCTTTAACAATCATCCTATTGAGCAACAGCAGTTTTAGACGGATTACTCCTACAGTGAACGGCATAAAAAACATAATTAACTGATATATAACTAATTTAATAAATTCAAACCATACATCAGTGAACGATTTTACCCAATATTCTGATAAGGAACTAATCGTTTTAATCACAGAAAAAGGCGAAATAGATGCCTTTGGGATTCTTTATGACAGATATATTAAAACAATCTTTAATAAAGTGCTGATTACATTTGGGCATTTCCAGGACTCAGAAGATATTACTCACGATATTTTCCTGAAAATATTTCTTCGGCTCAAAACATTCAGGGGTGATTCGGATTTTTCTACATGGGTATATTCCCTGACCAATCATCATATTATTGATATTATCCGCTCAGCAAAGACAAAAAACAGCTTTGATTATGAAACAGATATGGCATCTTTCCCGGAAGAACCCGAAGATGAAGAAATTTTAACTATTGAAACAACCAAAATATTACGTCTGCTTGAACAACTTGATGCAGAAGATCGGATGATTTTGATGTTAAAATATAAAGATGAGATGTCACTTAAGGGTATAATGGAAGTTCTTGAAATAAAGGAAAGTGCTGCAAAAATGCGTATCAGCCGCGCAAAAATGAAAGCATACAAAATATATAAAGAGCAATATAAAAACATTGAAGTATGAGAAAAAAAAATAATCCATTTAAAGAAATACACGAAGACCTGGAGCCTCCTAAAGAGCTAAAAGCAAGAATCATAAAAGATGTAAAGATGCGGCAACTGATTGCTGACTCAGCAGAACTGTTCACGCTTAAATTCGGAAAAACAATGGGAGATCTCTTTTTAAGCAGATCAAAAAATGGCACAAATCATAAAAAAGATAAATTATGAATCAACTCGAACAATGGAGACAAATTTCTTTAGAATCCCTGACTACATTGGGTGAACAAATCATGCGAATTCTGCCCGGAATTCTGGCAGCTTTATTACTATTACTGGCTGGATGGCTTCTGGCCAAATTATTCTCCCGCATCATTTCACGTTTATTTAGGCTTTTAAATTTCGATAACTTGGCTGGTAGGATAAACGAATTAAAGTGGATGCAGAAAACAGAATACAAAATTGTTCCCAGTAAAATTATCGGTAAATTTGTATACTGGGTAATACTTTTGCTATTTATTATAACTGCCACTGACACACTTGGCTGGAGTGCCGTTTCACAGTCCATTAACCAGTTAATCACTTACCTCCCGCAATTATTTAGTGCCATTATAATTTTTGTGGTGGGATTTTACCTGAGCAACCTGATCAGAGAATTTATTAAAACTACTTTACAATCCTTCGAGATAGCATCTGCCTCTGTGCTTGGTGAAACAGCATTTTATATCATTATGGCAATAGTGGCCATAACTGCTCTAGAACAAGCAGGAGTAGAAACCGCACTTTTAACATCAAATATCACTTTGATTATCGGCTCTTTTTTATTGGCTTTTGCTGTTGCATTCGCCATATCATCCCGGGACGTTTTCAAAAATATCCTTTCATCCTATTATGGTAAAGGGAATTTTCATGTGGGCCAATATATTAAATTCAACAACAAAGGGGGGGAAATTATTAAAATCGACAGAATGCATGTTACCATACAGGACGGAAAGACAAAGTATATTATACCCACTGCACGCCTGATTTCAGAAGAGTTTGAAATAATTGAGAAATAAGTTGTGGTGAAGGTGACCCACTTACAAATCAACACTTTATTTAATTGGATACATCAACAAACAAGATATTTAATTTATTATAACCATTCAATAACTAAACAATTAACACAATGAAAACACAAAAAAAACACAAACAATTTTTGAAGCATCTAGCTATCGGGCTTTCTGTAGTTATTCTCAGCGTGGGGGGCTGTAGCAGTCCACAATCTGAAAAAGAAGCAGAAAAACTTATTCAAAAACAAACTGA
>JAGXLC010000086.1 GCA_018334875.1 Bacteroidales bacterium
TTACCGCGTTGATCAACAGCTCGGGATCGAATTCCCGGATTTCTTCATAAGTGATAAACCGGTGTGCGTGGAAAAAGTACCTTAGCTTTTTCTTGTTGATATCAAAAACGCCGACTTCGTGCTCCAGACACAGGGATTCTACAAACCATGCACCCATATTGCCGGCACCGAGAACAAGTATTTTCATAGTATGGCTTTTCTGTTTTGTTATGATTTAATTTATGTGTTGTGTTTACATTATTTTTATTGAGCTGATTTTATGATTGAATGTCTGAAGGGGTGAAATATGGCCACGAATCCCGCTTTCAGACGGGACAAGTGCACGAATAAATAAATGATTGAATAAAGCAAAGGGCTTGGAGTGCAGAGCCCAGGGCGACTGTCCCGGGTCTCGTGTCCCGTGTCCCGGGTTGGTTGTAGCTAAAGCTACTGCTCTTAGTTTTATTTCATTTCGTAGCATTGTTGCTCCTCTACAATCTTCTAACCTATTGTTCTTTCTTGCCATTGTTCTTTTGCGCCATCGTGCAGTCGTGCTGTCGTTCCCGAATCCCGAGACGCAAGCCTTGCGTCTCTACTTGCCTGTAGCTACATCGCTGCCTACTGCTGCCTACTATCTACTGTCCACTATCTACTGTCCACTGCCTACTGTCTTTACCTGTCAAAACTCACTACTCAAAACTCACTACTCATCTTCCTTCCTTCCAGCCGAGGAGACACGCCACGGCATGTCTCTACTCACTTCCCGTATTCCCGTCTTCTCGTTCCTTCGTTCCATCGTTTTTTTGTGCCGTCGTGCTTTTGTGCTTTCGTGCCAGCGGGCTGTCGTTCCCGAACCCCGAGACGCAAACATTGCGTCTCTACTGCTGTGCCTTTAGCTACACTACTCAAAACTCACTACTACTCATCATTTCCCGTCTTCTCCTCTTCTCGTTCCATTGTTCTTTCGCGCTGTCGTGCAGTCGTGCAGTCGTGCTGTCGTTCCCGAATCCCGAGACGCAAGCCTTGCGTCTCTACTGCAATGCCTGTAGCTACAACGCTGCCTACTGTCTTTACTCACTACTCATTACTCACTACTCATTACTCTTCTCCTCGGTCTTAGCCTTATTCATGCATTCTTTCTTTCCTGCATCTCCTTTTCCACCTGGCTCATGATCTTTTCCTGATGGCTAATGGACTCCTGGTGAATGGCCCTGAAGATTTTCGTAATGAAATGGGGGGAAAGGTTCTTCATCTCACCCTGCTTGATGCGTTTGTTCAGAATTTCATCCCAGCGTTTGGTCTGCAGGATGGTGATGTCGTTTTCCTTTTTGTACCGCCCGATTTGTTCAGCTACTTTCATCCGTTTTTCAAAGATATCCAGAACCATGTCGTCATATTTGTCTATCTGTACACGGAGTTCCTCGATGGTGGCCTGCTGATCCTTATTCAGTTCTTCGTTTCTGAGCACAAGCTTGTCCAGCATGGATTTCAGCTCTTCGGGAGTGATCTGCTGTTTGGCATCGCTCCAGGCTTCTTCAGGATTGTGGTGCGATTCAATGATCAGCCCTTCGAAATTGAGGTCCATGGCTTTCTGTGAGATATCAAACAGATTCTCCCAATTACCGCAGATATGGCTGGGATCTGTTATAATGGGAAGCTCGGGTGCCTTTCGCTTCAATTCAATAGGTATTTCCCATTGCGGTGGATTTCTGTAGATGGAACTTTCATAGCTCGAGAAACCCCTGTGAATGGCTGCCAGCTTGGTAATTCCGGCATGGTTGATGCGTTCGATGGCACCAAGCCACAGGTTAACATCCGGGTTGATCGGGTTTTTAACCATGATGGGAATATCCACTCCCTTGAGGGCATCGGCTATTTCCTGTACCGCAAAAGGGTTGGCTGAAGTCCGCGCTCCTATCCATAAAATGTCCACCCCGTATTTCAGGGCTTCATATACGTGTTTTACATTGGCTACTTCCGTAGCCATATACATACCGGTTTCCTCCTTGGCTTTCTGCAGCCACTTCAGGGCTTTTGAACCGTGGCCTTCGAAGCCCGACGGTCTTGTACGAGGTTTCCATATCCCTGCACGAAAGATTTGAACTCCGTTTTTAGCAAGTTTTTTTGCTGTGTCCAATACCTGCTCTTCGGTTTCGGCACTGCAAGGTCCGGAAATGACCAGGGGTCGCTCCGTATTCAAGCCTGGTAAAGTAAAAGGCTCTAAATTCAGTTTTTCTGCCATAGCTATTTAGTTTATCGTTTGATGAATTCGTGATTTTGCTTCCTGTAAATCGTTTTCATTGCTGCACAGAGAAATGCGCAGGTATCTTTTGCCGTTTTCCCCGAAAATAAAGCCTGGTGTGATGAACACATTGGCCTGGTGCAGTATTTCTTCAGATAATGTTTCCGCATCTTCTGCCTCATCAGGTATTTTGGCCCATACGAACAGTCCGGTGGCATCTTTGGAATAGTTGCAGTTTAACAGATCAAAGATCTCCCGGACGATGGTACGTCGCTTTTGATACATGCTGTTCAGCTCCCGGTACCATTCATCCGGTAGCTGCAAGGCTGTAACGGCAGCCTGCTGTACCGCGTAAAACATTCCTGAATGCACATTCGAGTTCACTTTTTGCACGGTTTGAATGTATTCATCTTTGCCGCCAAGCATACCTACACGCCAGCCGGCCATATTGTGGGATTTGCTAAGCGAATTGAGCTCAATGGCCACCTCCTTTGCACCGTCTGCTTCCAGGATGCTTCGGGGGTTTTCATTCAGGATGAAGCTGTAGGGATTGTCGTTACATATCAGAATATGATGTTTGCGGCCAAATTCAACCAGTTTGGCGAACAAATCCGCTGAAGCCGTTGCTCCTGTTGGCATGTTGGGATAATTGACCCACATCAGCTTGACATTGCTGAGATCCCTTTGTTCCAGTTTTTCAAAGTCGGGCGCCCAGTTGTTTTGCTCATCCAGATCATAGGTCAGAATATCGGCCTGCATAAGTTGGGACACGGCCTGGTAGGTAGGATATCCGGGGTCCGGGATCAGTACTCCGTCACCAGGGTTGAGGAAAGCCATGGAGATGTATAGGATTCCTTCCTTGGAGCCGATCAGCGGTAAGATTTCTTTGTCCGGATCGAGTATTACGTTATAATACCGTTTATACCATTCCGAAAAAGCATTGCGGAGCTCCGGTAAGCCGACATACCCCTTGTATCCATGTGCATGATCCTTTTCTGCTTCCCGTTGAAGGGTTTGAATCACTTCTTCTGAGGGTGGCCGGTCGGGGCTTCCGATGCCGAGATTCAGCACCGGCTTGCCATCTGCGCGCATCCGGGCGATCTCCTTAAGCTTTTTGGAGAAATAGTATTCTTTAACAGTGTGCAATCGGTCTGCCGGATCGATAATCATAATTTATCCCCCTTTACATGATGGATTTTCCGCGTTTGTATTCTCCCAGAATTTCCAGTCCGCTTGTAAACGGCGTAACAGCGCTCAGGGCCTGCTGATAACTTTCGTAATCGTCGAATTCCACATCCACATAAAACTGGTATTCCCAATCCTTGCCAATAATAGGCAACGATTGGATCTTAGAAAGATTGATGTGATGGAACGAGAAGATGGACAATACTTTTGACAGGCTGCCGATTTTATGGGCCAGGGCAAAGGTCAGGGAAGATTTGTTGACATTTTTTTCTTCCTCATCATCTCCGTTGCGGTCCTTTAAAATTAAAAAGCGGGTATAGTTCTTCTTATTGCTTTCTATACCCGCTTTGATAACCTCAAGGTCATATCGTACTGCTGCCTGTTCACTGGATATGGCACCAACACCTTTTAATTCATTGTCTCTAATATGTTTGGCGCTTAATGCTGTATCAGGGCTTTCAATATAACGGATGTTCGGATGCTGTTCGAAGAAATCCTGGCATTGTAGCAGCGCCATGGAATGGGAGTAGACTTCTTTGATGTCATCGATCGTCTGACCGGGTAGTGCTACCAGATTTTGCTTAATACGCAGGTAGATCTCACCGATTATTTTCATATTGGAATCTTTAAGAAGCTTATAGTTGGGTATGATGCTGCCTGCCACCATATTTTCGATGGCCATGATGCCATAGTCTGCATGCTGATTCGCCAGATTCTTAAGCAACTGGCTGAAAGTTTGACCCGGTACTATATCGACATTGTCCTTTTCAAAGTAATGCAATGCGGCAATTTCGTGGAAAGCTCCGTAACCACCCTGAATGGCCACCCGTAATGGTTTTGTAGTCACCTGTTTCATTTTCTCATCGTTTAATTTATATTTCGTATTCTATCGGTTAACTGCCAAAAAAAATCCCGCGGGATCTCCTCGGGATTTCAATTATAGATTGTTCTTCAAATTCTATAATATCCATCCCTTTACTCTATAAAAAAATAAAAGTAGTTGTTAAAAAAGCCGTAAAAGAAAAATGTAAAGATGTGGATGCGCATAGTTCCTGATTTTAATGATTTACAAAAAAATAATCCCGAATTTCTCCGGGATTATTTGTATCTTATCTGTTTGCAATCTATACAAATAATCCCCTTATCTTCCAAAATAAAAGAAGAAATAAAAAAAGGAAATATTTGTATGACTTTGCCGCATGAGCCTTTTCTGTTTTGTGGGTGTAAAAGTAGAAATAATTTTAAAGCCGACCAAACATTTAATAAAATATTTTACATACAACTTATTTTGTATTGGAAGAAAACGTTTTACGTTGTAGCGGGGTTAAACTTACCTGACCCATCAGGCCGGACCCGAAAGGTTCCCATTCCTCTGCGGTAAACAGACCGTCGTCGTCTCTGTTTTCAGGTTTTCTTGCCGGAAAGTTGATGTTATAGAATTTTTTCCAGTATACGCCTTCCCTGTCCATATAGGCAATCCTGTTGGCCATCAGATTACTTACTCTGATCTCCAGGGTATTGTTTTTTTCAATCCGGTGCTCATTTACTACCAGATGGTGGGGAGGATGTATAGTCGTTCCCAGTTTTTTCCCATTCCAATGCACTTCAGCACTTTCACCGACCTTTCCGAGATCGAGCATCCACGCATCTGCATCCGGTATTTCAGAGGCATCCAGAATAATGGTATAGGATGCGGTGCCGGAAAACCTTTTATATAAATCTCCGCCCATCTCGGTCCAGGATTTTAGTTGTTTCGTTTCTAACCTTGGGGGCATTTGGGGGCCTCCATCCTCAAAGCTGACCTTCCAGTTTTTCTTGATTGACATGGAATCACCTGCTTTTTCCCAATAGGGATAATTATCTGCACTGACCGCCGCCTTGTCGTATGTTTCAAGAATACAGGATTCTCCGGGCCTGAGCTGAAAATAAACGGAGCCGTCTTTTCGGGTTGCGGCTTTTCCGTACCGGTCATTCATCGGATTATACAGAACAACTGATGAGGCATCTTTTTTTAATTGGACCCATTGATCGACCTTTTTGCTGCTTCTGTTTAAAATGAAGTAGGTGTGGCCGTGAGGCTGTTTTCGCCGGATAAACCACAAACTGTCTTTTACCATCGGTTCAGGTTGAACACCTGTGGCAGTGAGAATTTCATTTACCGGTTTTCCTTTAAAGAAAGCTCCTTTACCTGCCCCGGCCTTGTCTATGTCATTATCTAAAGAGGAAAAGTCAGGTTTTGTTTTGAATTCCCGGTATTGCTCCTGCCGTTTTTCGAGATTGCCAAACCCGGGAACATCGCCAGGCATTGTACCGGCAAATATGATTTTGGCGCCTTTGTTTGCCAGATCATACAGATGCTGGATCGTTTCAATAGGCATGTATTCAGTTTGGGGGACCACTATTGCCTGATAGCGGCTATCCTGTGCTGTTATCTGCTCATTTTTGAAGGAAAGTGTGGTGATCTGACGATCAGAGACAAAATCAAAGGTATATCCCTGGTTGTGAAGTTTTATTCCAAGTTCACGGGCTGAAGTGCCTTCAGCGCCACCATCAAAATGTTCCAGTAGCCGGTCTGAGAGGTGAGACCATCTGTCATAAACCGGAAAGTATACCAACAGGTCGTTGTCGGGTTTTCCAGTTTGAAGAAATGACTGGCAACGCGTTACATAATGATTGAGTGCCGGGAAATCGTGCCAGAAAGGATTGGTCGGTCCGAAATGCACGGCTGCGTAAAACAGCCAGCCGGGCCATTGTTCGTCAGGAGGGGAGTATGGAGTACCGTGGTAAACAATGTGATTGACCCCTCCAAGCAGATACCGGTCAATATTCTTCTTAACGTCACCTAATGTAGCCTGAAAATGTTCATCCAGCCATGTACAGGCTTCGGCTGAGGTTAAATTTTTTCCTGTCAGATGAGCCGCGGATGAAGCAAATTTAATGCGCATCAGGTCAGTGCCTTCTGTTTCGGGTATATCGCTTGCACCGTACAGGTCAAGTATATTAGCAGGAGAGCCATGCGCCTGGTTTCTGATGAGGGCATTATTTTCATGGGCCCAATTTTTCCAGGGCCGGGTAAATTTTTCCAGAAGGAGTTCCGAAATGGTTTCCCGGTAATCGCATAATACCCTTTGATGTTTTTCTTTTGATGTTTCTCCGAAAAGTGCCGGTAAATGTTTTCGCAGGTCATAACCCCGTCGTTGTTGGAAAGCCTCAAAAAATTCCGGAGTGAAGTTTGATTCTCCAAGGGCGTCATCGACTTCATACGAATCGTTGAAAAAAGCGCGGATGGATTGGATATCTTCTCCCGAAAAGGCTGTATCGAAGGCATGTAAATGTTGCTTTAATGCCGCTTCAGAGAAATGATCGATCACATTCCCTTCTCCTCCGGGTGAAGCCCTTTCCACCATCTTTCCGTGCCAGCCCTGAAAAACTGCATAAACATCCCATTCACCGGGAGGAACTTGCCAGATAAGTTTCCCGTTTTCGTTCACCTGATCGGTGATATTTACGATATCTTCGCTGTTTGAGTAAGCCATCAGGCATACCAAAGGCAGCTTGCCGGGAAACCGGACCTGTGCCAGTGCAAGTTGCTGAAGGCTGTCGGTCTTGCTTACCGGATACCGGATATCACTAATGTCCGGGTTTTTGCGTACCGCCCTGGCAAGGGGTTTTTGTTCATAGATGATCTTTTGCCGGATATCCTGATCACCGGTAAAATGATATTTTTTATATACCAAACGTTTGCAGGCATGTCTTGGACCGATCCAGGGCCCGCCAAAAGGCCAGCCAGAGGTGTTGGCCATATCTATTCCCAAATTCAGTGAGTCGGCAATATTTAGGGTTTGGTTAAGCAAACCCATCCATTTTGGGGAAAGGTAGTCCACAAATTGGTCTTCGTAACCCTTAACTCCATAAATGGGAGTTATCTCGAGACCTCCGAGTCCGGCCTGATGATATTTTGTCATTACCTGGGGCAGGGTTTCCGACTGGAGGCTGTTACCCTGCCACCACCAACGGGTCCAGGGTTTGGTTTCATTGTTGATCTCAGGCCAGCCGGCCTCCGGAGATGGCTTCTGACATCCCCCGGATAACATTGGGATGATGGCCACAACAAGCATTGCATGCTGAATTTTTTGACAGACATTTCTTTTCATAAGGCAGGATTTATTATTTTGTGTATTTTCGAGGCAGAAATATACAGCGCCCTTCTTAATAACAAAAGTGAGTATTTTTAAAGACAAATCCAACGTGTTTTGAAAAATAAATTCGTATAAATCCCCGAATAATGAAGCATGAAGACAACCCCAAAAGCATCAAATATTATGTAAAGCGGTTCTTGCTGAATAACCAGGGACGTTTTCAGGGCAAAAGAATTGTGGATTTTCCTGCCGGCAACGGGGTCACTTCAAGGCTGCTGAAAGAGATCGGGGCCGAACCCCTGGCTTTTGATTTATTTCCGGAATATTTTGATGTGGAAAACATGGAATGTGAAAGGGCAAACGTCAAAAAGGGAATACCCCTGGAAGACAAATCTGCAGAGGGTTTTATCTGCCAGGAAGGGATTGAGCATTTCAGCGATCAGTTTGAAGCTTTGAAGGAATTCAACCGCGTATTAAAAGAGCGGGGGATGTTGCTCATCACCACGCCGAATTATTCCAGCATACGTGCTAGACTAAGCTATTTGCTGGGGGAAAGCGAGCGCTCGGGTTCAAAAATGCCGCCCAATGAACTGGATAGCATTTGGATGTCACAACAGGAGATAACCAGCGAGATTTATTTTGGTCATCTGTTTCTCATAGGCATTCAGAAGCTGCGGGTACTTGCCAAACTGGCTGGCTTTAAGGTAAAAAAAGTATATGTTACTCATATTAAACCTTCCTCCTTGGTTTTCTTCCCCTTGTTTTACCCTTTTATCCTGTTTTCAAACTGGTTGGCTTACCAAAAAAATATGAGGAAAAACCGGGATTATGATCGTGCTGCCAAAAAAGCAGTTTATGGGGAGATGCTTAAACTGGCCATCAGTCCGAAGATTCTGCTTTCAAGAAACCTGATGGTGGAATTTGTCAAAGAACAGGACCATCAGGAAGTAAGCAGGAATTTAAAAAGCAGGCATAAGGAATTTGGAATTACCTAACCCAGATAAACTGGAAATCCTAATTTCTATCAATTGTGAGCGTCCGTTTTTTATGCCAATATAAATAACATTCTCCCATATTCGGTTACCGGTTAACAATTGTTCTGATTTTATATTCGTTTCGTATAATTTTAAATTTCTATCTTTAGAAACCAATTCTTTTAACTTGTATGCATGAGCAGAAAATAGTTACCATCAATATTTTCTTTTTGCTGCGAAAACAAAATTTTTCTGCCCGAGAGAAAAAATTTTTCTACAGCAATCTCCTGAATTTTTCATGATGGTGACGTCGCTACGCGACTTCTGTTGTTATCTGTGATCATAAGGCTACCATAATTCCGTCGCTACGCGACTTACTTACTAAAGATGGAAGCGAATTCGCGTTCCTAGGACAATCTGCATTGTTTTCCGGCGATATTACCGGCGGAGTTTACCGCTCGTATTGCTTCAACTACATCTTAAACTGTTTGTTTAACAGAATATAAATGGTATATTTATGCTAGTCAACTGATGAAGAAGTTGTATATGATTATTGTTTTCTGTCAGTTCGGTCAATTAATTTACAAATCATAAAATATAGAATTGGAATGCGCGGATTCTGATTTTGACAGAGAAATGGATGTGTTTGCGGTTGGCCATACCGGTGAATGGGATGATGCCGATGAGATGTATATTTTGGAGAATAAAATTGTGGAATGAAAGGTGGCTGTATGGAAGCGATTATCTTTACAGGTATTCAGGCGACGGGCAAATCAACTTTTTATACGGAGCGGTTTTTTAACACCCACGTGCGTATATCGATTTGATGAATTGTATTACGTAAAGATCCGGAACAATCAGTTTATAGTGGATAGCTGGAAGGAGGGATAACATTCCTCCCGGTTTGTTTTTTTATTGCTGTAAATTCATTATCTTAAATCCCTGAATCGATTCAAGTATCCAACCAAATAATTGATTCAATTTGAGATATGTACAAATTAAATCATTTGGTAAATCAAAGGCTGAGACCCGGGACAATTTCCTGCTCTGAGCTCTTTGCTCCAAGCCCTTTGCTCTTTGCCCTACGCCTCTTTAAATCACTTAATAAATTGATATATTAAAAAATAACAAAACATTCAATGAGCAGATCTATGAAACGACGCGAATTCATTAAAAACGTATCACTGGGAACAGCATTTATCAGTCTTACCGGTTTTTATTCCATAAAATCTTTTGCAGGCAAGCCACCAAAGGAAGGCGATGAGCTGTATGTACGAAGACCGGAGTGTGAATTGCCCATCATTGATGAGGCGGACGTGGTGGTCCTGGGTGGTTCCTCCGCCGGGGTGGCTGCTGCTGAAGCCGCTTCAAAAAACGGGGCACAGGTTTTTCTCGTTTGTGGTGATCCTTATCTGGGAAGAGATATTTGTGCCACCTATCGTTTTTGGGATATTGAGCCCTCGGGTAAGACGGAGCTGGAGTCCAGGCTCTTCCACCAGGGATTCCATACTCCCAACGACATCAAAAAAGGTCTGGAAGATGTCCTTCTGGAACAAGATATACCTTTTATATTGAGCAGCTATGTTTCGAATATCCTCCTGGATTCGGCCGGCAATCCGGCCGGTGTGGTTTTTGCCAACAGGTCCGGTGAGCAGGTCGTGAAAGCCCCGATGGTGATTGATGCTACAGAAAGAGCAACCGCTGCGAGGATTTTGGGAGCACCGTTTACTGAATATCCTTCAGGAGAACAAGCCTTTGACTTTACAGTACTGGGGAATAACCCTAAATCCGGGTATTCATATGAAAAACTGAATCCCCCGGTAAAACATAACGGTAACTCCTATCATGCCCTGCGTTACCGGCTCAATCTTTCCATGAAAGATGACAGCTTTGCTTCTTTTGCCAAAGCTGAGCAGAAAGCACGTGACATCACCTGGGATGCCGAACAGGTGGATGCGAGCGATATGCTGTTTCAGATCCCGCCGGATCATATTGAAGGTATGAAGCGGCATGGTGATAATACGGCAGATATTTCCGGTGTTTCGCTGGGTTGTTTCCAACCCAAAGGGTATAAAGGAATATATGTGCTTGGCGTTTGTGCAGATATCAGCAGGAAAGCAGCAGAAAAGCTTCTGGTGCCTTCCAATATGCTGCTTATGGGACGACGTATTGGTAAACAAGCAGCCAGAGAAGCAAGGCAGATTACCAGGGGAAGAATTGATCCCCTACAGAAGCAATACCCTTCAACTACTTCTATAATAACCCAGCATCAGGACGAGATGCGACCCCAGCATTACTTTGACCGTCTCCTTATAAAAGACGAGCACATACCGGTCATTGGCAGGTATGAAGTGGTGGTAATGGGCGGGGGCGCTTCGGGTGCCCCGGCTGCCATCAGTGCCGCCCGTGAAGGGGTGAAGACCCTTCTGGTGGAATACCTTCATGGTCTTGGTGGTACTTGCACCATGGGTCTTATCGGCAGATATTACCATGGCTACCGGAAGGGCTTTACAGAGGAGATTGACCGCGAGGTGAAAGCCATGGGTGGAGAAGGCCATCCCCGAAGGAAAGAGCGGGAAGATGAATGGGTCAGAGACTGGAAGATGGAATGGTTCCGAAAAGAAATAAGAAAAGCCGGCGGCGACATCTGGTTTGGTGCCCTAGGCTGCGGGGCAGTGGTGGAGGATAAAACCGTGAAAGGATTGGTGGTTGCCACTCCGCAAGGCAAGGGTGTTGTGCTTGCCGACAAGGTAGTGGATTCCTCCGGCAGTGGCGATATCGCCATTGCAGCAGGAGCAGGATACGACTATACCGGCGCCGAAACCGTGGCCATCCAGGGTGCCGGCTTGCCTCATTTCAATCCCGATGATTATTACAACAATACCGACTGGACCTTCATCAACGATTCCGATGTATTTGATGTGACCCGCACGTTTCTTGCCGGAAGGGAAAAGTTCCGGAAAGCCTTTGACATTGGCAAGCTGCCCCAGACCCGGGAACGCAGGAGGATCGTAGGCGATTACCGGATCTCCGTGCTGGATGTTTACAACAACCGCACCTACCCCGATACCTTATCGTATCACAAAAGCTCTTTCGATACGCACGGTTTCACCATTGATCCGTTTTTTACACTCAGGCCCCCGGAAGGATCCGGGATTGACGTGTTTGCCGAGGTTCCGCTAAGGGCTATGTTGCCTAAAGGTCTGGAAAACATACTGGTCACCGGGCTGGGAACAAGCGCTCACCGCGATGCCATGCCGGTGATACGCATGCAGCCCTGCCTCCAGAACCAGGGGTATGCTGTGGGTTTGCTATGCGCCAGGGCCCTGCGAACCGGTAAAAAATTCCGGGAAACCGATATTCGTCCTGTACAGAAAAAACTGGTAGAAATGGGTAACCTCCCCGAAAGGATGCTGGAAGCAAAAGACAATTATCCACCCTCGCGGGAAAAGATAAAGGAAGCTGTCGATACCCTGCCTCAGGATTTCAAAGGGCTGGAAATTGTGTCCTGGGATTTTGAAAGATCACTTCCCTTTCTCAGGGAAAAGCTCGACCAATCTGAAAGCAAAGAGGACCAGACTGTTTACGCGTATGTGCTGGGTGTTTATGGCTATCCTGACGGCTGGCAGATATTAAAAGATGCCGTTGACGGGTATAATGACTGGGATGAAGGGTGGCATTACACAGGTATGGGCCAATTCGGGGCCTCGTCCAGTCGCCTGGACGGTCTGATCATGGCCCTTGGCAGGTGCCGGAAAGAAGAGGCGCTGCCGGCCATCCACAGAAAGGCCGAAGATCTGACTATGTTAAGCGCTTTTTCCCATTTCCGTACCATTGCCGAGGCCTGCGAGACCATAGGAAGCCGGCGGTCTGTGCCGGTACTTACACAGCTTCTCAATATGCCTGGTATCAGGGGATATACTGTAACGAACTATGAAGAAGCTGTATTTGCCTCCAAAAAAGTAAGATCCATTGAATCCCATTATGGAGAAACCGGGGTCAGAAACAGAACCCTTAAGGAACTGTTCCTGGCTCGGGCGCTTTATCGTTGTGGTGATCAAAACGGACTGGGAGAACAGATACTCAGCGAATATGCCAATGACCTGAGGGGACATTATGCAAGGCATGCGAGGGGTGTATTGGAGAAAGGATGAAAATGGTAAAGTAGAAATAGCTTAATACGCTTTTTCTCAATTATTATAGGAGATTAAAGAGGATAAGGAACAAAGATTCTGAAGACCAGTGTTTTAGACCCATTAATTAAAAGGTTTATAGAACAATTTAATATATTTTAATGAAAAGACGAAAATTTATAAAAACTCTGGCCCTGGGAGGTACCCTGATTGGTTGTCAGCCTTTTTTTGCTGTCAATTGCAGGAACAAAAAAGATGGCTTATCTGTAGCCCGCTTTTGCCAGGAATCAGAACGAAATATCCCCCTGATTGATTCAGTGGATATCGTAGTTGTAGGAGGATCAACCGCTGCAGTAGCTGCTGCTTCCAAAGCCTCCCGGAACGGAGCTACTGTTTTTCTGGTTGCTCCGCGACTTTATCTGGGTGAAGATATTTGTTCCACATTACGCCTGAAAATTGACAAAGACAGAACACTTAAAACTGATCTGGAAAAACAATTGTTTGGCTCAGAATATCAAACCACTCCCACCAAAGTAAAGGACATTCTTATTCAGACACTGGAGGAGGCCAAGATCAAATATGTTTTCGGTTCATATGTTACGGATATACTTTGGGAACAAAAGGAAAAACCAGCCGGTATCGTGATGGCTAATCGATCGGGCCGACAAGCGGTGAAATCCAAAGTAATAATCGATGCTACCGACCGGGCATGGGTTTGCCGGATGACAGGAGTTAAATCACGCTTGCGGAAAGGATCAAAACTCAATTTTCAAAGAACAGTGATTGAATCTCCGCAGGATAATAATTATGAAGGAAAGCCTGTTGAATACAATACAGACATTTCCATGCCTGATCTTCACTTTTCTTCTTTTGCCCGGGCTGAGCAAATTGCCAGAGACACAACATACAAAAAAGGTCAGTGGAGAGCTTCAGAGCGTTTGTTCTGTATTCCTCCTGAACCGATTGTGTGTCAGAAGAAGAAAGAAGAATGGGATGATTCGGAAAATATCAGTATAGACCATTTTAAACCGGAAGGAATTAAATATTTCTACCTACTAAGTGGAGCTGCAGATATACCCAGGTCAAAGGCTCAATCTTTGCTTGAGCCCGCAGCACTGACAGAAACAGGAGAAAAAATTGGGAAGTCAGCCGCACGGGAAGCTAACAATTTATCCCAGATTAATGAGGTAGAGTTAAGAAATAATCATCCCGACCCCACTGTAAAGGGCGACACTAAAGAGATACTTACCGGCCTTCGCGCTATTGATAAAAACCTTTCTCACGTTCGCAGTCCTTCCCGGAGCCTGCCAGTTTTTGGCGAATATGATGTGGTTGTGGCCGGAGGTGGTACTGCAGGTGCAGCCTCTGCCATTGCTGCCACCCGCAGGGGAGAGCGGGTTCTTATAATGGAATACCAGGAAGGTTTGGGAGGGACCGGGACCGTAGGACTTATTGGAAAACCTTATCACGGAGAAAAAATAGGGTTTGCGAGTGAAGTACCTTTCCCGGAAAAAAGCATTGAGCCCAAAATGGAGTGGTACCGCAAAGAAATTCGCAAAGCAGGCGGAGAAATATGGTTTGGCGTTATTAGTTGTGGGGCTTATATGCAGGAAAACCATGCTAAGGGTGTAGTAGTCGCTACTCCCGAAGCTCGCGGAGTGGTGCTCGGGAAAGTGGTCATTGATGCTACGGGAAACGGGGATATTGCCATTGCAGCCGGCGCTGATTATAGGTATGGAACAGTTGAGGAAGACCAAATAGCCCTCCAGGGTTCAGGCTACCCTATGCGACCTTTAACGGGTTCTTACGTAAATACCGATTATCTCCTGGTGGATGAATCCGATTTGGTAGATGTAAGACGCTCTATAATAGGAGTTACCCGAACAAAGGGGACAAAAAATGAGATCAACATCAATTATGGCAAATATGCACGTAA
>JAGXLC010000087.1 GCA_018334875.1 Bacteroidales bacterium
TTTTTCTCAATCATCACTTTTCTCCCATTCTACTATTCTCCCTTTCCCGTTTTCCCGTCTTCTCGTCTTCCCTTTTCCCGTTTTCTCATTCCAGCGTTCTTTCGCCCCATCGCCCAATCGCCCCATCGTGCCGTCGTGCCGTCGTCCTTCCTCCCGCATCAATCCAGCTCCCCCATCTCCCTGAACAACTGCAAAGTCTCTTCAGCCTCTTCTTCGCTGATCTTCTGAATGGCAAATCCCGCATGCAACAATACATAGTCTCCAACATTGACATCCTCCAACATCTGTAATCCTGCCGTATATTCATTGCCGGCGATAGAAACCCGGGCTGTTTCACCTTCAATTTTAACCACTTGTGCTGGTATACTTAAACACATACTACCTCCGTTTTTTAGCTGCAATAGCCATTTGGCCCAATGCAATTCCCCCGTCGTTAGCGGGAACCAATTTATTCTGATAGACTTCAAAATTCAAATCCTTTAGCCACCGGGCGGTGGTCTCACTAAGGTACTTATTCTGAAAAGTACCACCGGAAAGCACTACCTGATTTATGCCCTGCTCTTCCCTTACCTGCCGGGCCAAACTTGTAATAACACATACAACCGTATTGTGAAATCTGGCGGCAATTACCGGAAGAGAAGTATTCTGTTTCAGGTCATCTACAATCTGCTTAAAAGTAGAAAAGAATCCGATGCGGTTTTCTCTCATTTCAAAATCATAATGAGATTCAGTTTGCGGATCAACAAAAGCTTCCAGCCTCATAGGAGCTTCGGCGTCAAAACGGTTTTCCGTGCAAAGATTCAATAAAGCGGAGACGGCATCGAATAATCTTCCTGCACTGGAAGTAAGGGGAGAATTGATATTCTTTTTGATCATAGAAAGAATAAGCTTAATATCTTCCGGCTTTTTATTTTTAAGAAATTCAAAGCCGTATTGCTGCAAGTCATCACCAAAAGTATGATAAAGAAATGACAATGCCATGCGCCAGGGGGATTCTACCGCTTTATCACCTCCCGGCATGGGAACATAATCAAAGTGGGCATAGCGAGTATATTCAGCCAGATCGCATACCAAAAACTCACCTCCCCAGATCTTCCCATCATCCCCGTAACCCGTTCCATCCAGGGCCACTCCAAAAACTTTCCCGTCCAGTTGGTGCTCTGCCATGCATGAGGCAATATGGGCATGATGATGCTGAACCTGTATCCATTTGATCTTCCCGTTTCTTTGCCCTTGCGTGTATGCAGAGTTACGGGCGACAAAGTTTCTGGCAAATTTAGTGGAAAGATAATCTGGGTGCATGTCGCTGACCACGTAGGCAGGTTCTATTCTGAACAGATGCATGAAATGTTCAGCCGCTTCAGTATAAAAATTGTAGGTTTCATAGTTTTTCAGATCTCCGATATGTTGACTCATCATGGCCTCATGACCTTTACCGGTGCAGAAACAATTCTTCAATTCAGCACCTGTTGAGAAAATGCCTTCCACATCCAAATCCAGTTGCAGGGGTTCGGGTACATATCCCCTGGCTCGCCGGATCATACGCTCTTTGCCATCAATAATCCTTACCACCGAATCATCTACCCGGTTATAAATCTCCCTGTTATAAAACAAGAAAGCATCAACCAACCCATTCAAACGGGAATAAGCAGTTTTGTTATCCACAATCAGCGGCTCATCGGATATATTTCCACTTGTCAGGACAATGGCAGGAAGATCCACTTCATCGAACAGCATATAATGCAACGGCATATAGGGCAACATGGCCCCAAGCGTACCCAGCCCATTATTAAGAGACTGTGAAAGGGGGGTCTCCTCCTTTAAGAGTACAATAGGCCTTCTCCATGAGTTAAGGCTTTCTTCTTCCACCTCATTCACATGGGCATATTCTTTTAAGGTTTTAATGTCGGGAAACATACAAGCAAATGGTTTCTGATCCCGGTTTTTTATAGAACGCAGCCGTCTTACCGATTGATCATTGCCGGCATCACACATCAGGTGAAATCCTCCGACCCCTTTAACTGCAATAATACCTCCTTTATACAACAATTTCTTCAATTCGGAAAGGATTTTTTCCATTTCCCTGATAACCCGCCCCTGTTGATAATACTCATATTCGGGGCCACAATAATTACAGGCAACAGGCTGGGCATGAAACCTGCGGTTATTAACATCGGTATATTCTTCACGACACCGCCCGCACATTTTGAAACGGTCCATTGTGGTATTGGGGCGGTCGTAAGGTAAATCCCGGATGATGGTAAACCTGGGGCCACAATTGGTGCAGTTGACAAACGGATAATGGATCCGGTGGGGCTGAAATTTCATGTCTTTCAGGCAGTCCGAACAAACAGCTATATCCGGGCTGATTTGGGTGATCTGTTCGGAATGATCGTTGCTTTTGTGAATATAAAAACCATCCAAATCCTCTCCCTCACTCTTCATCAACTGAATTGAACGGATAGAAGCCGCAAGGGGAGCCCGGTCTCTGAGAAGTGAGATGAATCGTTCCACTTCCTCGTATTCCGCCTGCACTTTAATCATTACTCCATCATTACGGTTTTCAACCCAGCCGTTTAATCGTTCTTCCGTAGCCAGCCTGAAAATAAAAGGCCGAAAACCAACTCCCTGAACCAGTCCTTTAATATGTATTGTATAAGCGTTCGCGGTTTCCAAATTTTTCTTCTAATTTAACATATAAACAGTAAACAACAAAACTTGTCCGGCTTTTGACGCCAGCCTGACGACAGACAGGGATAACATTCCATTTCCCGGAATTCAATGAACAAAACATGTCATGTTACTTCAGAACTCCCGAATGATACATCAAACGTTCCAACTCGACCATCAGATTGACATTATTTACAAATACATCATCCGGAACTTTCAGCAATACGGGAGCCAAATTCAATATGCCCTTTATTCCACTCCGAACCAGCAAATCACAAGTTTCCTGGGCTGCTATTTCCGGTACTGCAAGGATGGCCACCGACACATGAAAAGCGTCAATTATTTCCTTCAGATTATCAACAGGATATATAGGTATATGAAATTTCTTGTTAATCTTCGCAGGATCTATGTCAAAACCGGCTACAATGTTCATATTATTATCGGGAAAACCCCTGTAATGAGAAAGCGCCTTTCCCATATTTCCCATACCCATGATCACCACATTCTGTACCCGGTCTTTACCAAAAATTTTCTCCACTGAGCTTAATAAATCATCAATCTCATATCCTCCTCTGCGATTTCCCTTGATTCCAAAGTTGGAAAAATCTTTTCGTACCAGTTCGGCACTTACGCCCGCTTCTTTTCCCAGCGTATAAGAAAAAACCCGCTCAAGACCCATCTGTTTCAATCGGATCAAACCCATTCTGTATTTCAAAAGCCTTTTGGTTTGTATGAATGTGCCCATTTTATTGTGAAACTATTCTCAACAATGTTTAAAAAGTGAAATTTATAACATTTTTATCGGAATAACAAAATCTGATAATATCACCAATTTAGAGCTATTTATAATTAGTCTCAATTAAAATAGAGGGTAGTTTTTGTGATATTGTTATAAATATATTGACACGAATTCACTTATTTCATATATTAGTTGTGAAAATTATAACAATATTATGGACACCTACCGCTCTCTATCCAAGCAAGAATGGGAAAAAGCACTGACTCAACTGTTGAATCATTACCATATATATGCTCCGCTGGCCTGGGGTGAAAATCAGGATTATGAACGAATAGACGAAGATTCTGTTGCTGATATCATATACAACCGTCCCAAACCGGCTTCCCCTTTAAAGACATTCTTTCTTCCTGTCAAAGAAAATGTTATAAACACAGAAAAGAGCGACAAAAAAAGGATCATCTTGGGCATTCCCTCCTGTGATCTTAGCGGAGCCAACATCCTTGATGAAATCTATTTAGATGATGTCTTTGTGGATCCTGCCTACAAGAAAAACAGGGATGAATCCATTCTGATTGGAAGCGATTGCCATACGCTTCAGGAACATTGTCATTGTACCACCTATGGCATAAGGCCTTACCCGGAAGAAAACCACGATCTCACCCTCTCCCTTGTGGAAGATACCATTTTCATGCACATCAATTCCGATAAAGGAGAGCAGCTTGTCCGGGAAATTGGTAACATTACCCAACTAAGCGAACCCACCGAAAATGAGATACAGGAAATTCTGGATAAACGCAAAGCGGTGGAAGAAGAACTAAACAGAAGAAACAGGGATCTTCCCAACTATAATGCTACCGGCGATTTAATCAATTCCTCAGGGGATGAGATATGGAAAAAATATTCCGAAACCTGTGTTTCCTGTGGAGCTTGTGCTACAATATGTCCGACATGTACATGCTTTCTTTTACTCGAAAGACCGGGATTTGAAAAAGTACGACACCTGGATGCCTGCCAGTATCCGGGTTTTGAAAAAGTAGCGGCGGGGGAAGACCCGCTCAAAGAGCTTTATAAACGATTTCGAAACAGGTATATGTGCAAATACGTGTGGAAACCGGAAAAGTTTGAATCAACAGCTTGTACCGGATGCGGCAGATGCATTGAAGCATGCATCGGGAACATCAGTAAAAATGAATTATTTATGGAATTATACAATAAATAAAATACTTCTTAATGAAAGGCAACAATATATACAAACCCGTAAAAGCAAAGGTCCGGGAAGTAATCGATGAATCACCCACAATCAAAAGTTTTGTGCTGGAACCCGAAAGAAAATTTTACTTTAAAACGGGGCAGTTCATCGAAGTGGCTTTGGATGGAATCGGAGAAGCCCCCTTTACCCCTTCCTCTTCTCCATTGATTGCGGAGCAACTGGAAGTGACGGTAATGAAAACCGGACATGTGACTGAAAAAATGCATCAAATGCAAGGGGGAGAAACGGTAGGAATCCGCGGACCATTTGGACGAGGCTATCCACTGGAAAAATTATATGGCAAAGAAGTTTTGATAATTGGCGGAGGTTGTGGATTCGCACCGCTACGTTCTCTCCTTTATAATCTTGAAGCAGAAAAAGAAAAAATCAAGAAAGTTACTTTTTGCTATGGCTCCAAAAATCCCAAAGAATGTATATACGAACCGTATATTCAGAAATTGCGGAATATTAACGAATTTGAAGTGATGCGAACGGTGGATGATGCCGATGAAACGTGGACCGAAGAAGTAGGCGTGGCTACTGTCCTCCTGGATAAAGTAGATGTGAACATAAACGAGTCGGTTGCAGTAGTTGTGGGTCCGCCTATTATGATGAAGTTCAGCGTACAGAAATTGGAGGAAATGGGCTATCCGGATAAAAAAATTTACCTGTCCATGGAAAAAAACATGTCGTGCGCGGTTGGTAAGTGCGGCCACTGTATGATGGGAGAATATTTTGTATGCAAAGACGGGCCGGTTTTCCGCTACGATGAGATCAAGGATAAACCCGATATATGGAAATAAAATAAGATTTTGATGAGAAACAAAAAAATACTGATTGATCTGACCAAACTCAGGGATCACCGGATAACCGGAAGGGGGGACAAGCCCAGGCTGGACGGTATTTTGAGTACATACCCCAATACCAATGGATTAAAAACCATTCGTGAACTGGCCGTTTTCAGGTTTACCTGCCGGAGATGTGAGCAAGCTCCCTGCATAGATGTATGCCCTGCCGAGGCTCTGGAAAAAGACGATGAAGGCATGATTGTACGCCATACCAATCTGTGTATCGCCTGCAAATCATGTGTTACCATCTGCCCCTTTGGTACCATGATGACCGACTTTTTCGAGCACATAAGAAATCCGGAAAACTACTTTGATCTGAACGATGAACGGGAGTTAAAAAAATTCCTTGAGTTTAACCCAGGAGGGGTCGTAAAATTGGTTGACATGGAAGAGAACGAAGAAGAAAACATCTATCAACTCAACGATCAGGTTCTTGTGAAAGATATTCCTTATGAAAAATTAAAAAATCAAAACAATGGGTGAACAGATATTTTACTTTTTTATTTACCCGGGATTACTGTTTGCAGGAGTTGTGGGAGGATTGCTAACCTGGTTCGACAGAAAAATGACGGCTAAAGTCCAGTTCAGAAAAGGTCCGCCCCTTTTGCAGCCTTTTTATGACTTTTTGAAATTATTGCTGGTAAAGGAAACGATACTTCCTGCCCGCGGCTCCAAAATCACATTTTTGCTGGCACCACTGTTTTCATTGATCGGTGGTACCCTCGCCGCAGTATTTATCCTTTTGCCCTTAATGAACATAAACATCGGTTTCCAGGGAGATCTGCTGGTCATTTTCTATCTGCTGACAATTCCCTCCCTGTTTTATGTAATCGGGGCACTGGCTTCAGGGAACCCGCTTGCCTTTGTGGGAGCTTCCAGGGAAATCAAACTGATCATCAGTTACGAACTGACATTCCTGTTGATTTTCGCTGCCATCATACTGAAATCGGGAATGACCATTAATCTGCAAGAGATCATAGCAATCCAGGCCGGAGGGAATGCTTTTATTGGCAGTCTGTCCGGGGTTCTGCTTTTTATTGCCGCTCTTTTCTGTGTACAGGCAAAACTGGGACTGGTGCCTTTCGATATAGCGGAAGCGGAAACCGAATTATCAGAAGGTTCCTTTATTGAATACAGCGGTACAGCCTATGCGCTGATTAAATTCACAAAATACATCATGCTTTTTATCCTTCCGGCATTGCTGGTAGGTTTCTTTTTGGCCGGCTTCAACTGGGTAGGTTTGGGCATATTGTGGTCAATACTTAAATTATTGCTTGTGGTTCTGCTTATTACACTCATCAGGAATACCAATCCAAGGCTTAAGATTAAACAGGCGATGCGGTTTTTCCTGGTGGGCATGAATCTTTTGGTGATTATTGCAATCATACTGGCTTATTTTGGATTATAAACTCGATTCAATGGGACTTAAAAAATTTTGTCTGAAAAAATCACTTTGGTTGTTTCACTTTGCCGGAGCTTCCTGTAACAACTGCGATATTGAGATACTGGATGTGCTGACTCCGCGCTATGATGTGGAAAGGTTCGGAATGCAGCTCATCGGAAGTCCGAGGCATGCAGACATTATTTTGGTCAGCGGATCAATCAACCAAAGGGATAAACCCAGACTGCTGGAAGTTTACAATCAGGCTTCCAAGCCGGTGTTTGTAGTAGCTTTTGGTGCCTGTGGATGCACAGGAGGCATTTTCGCAGAAGGGAATACATTTGCCGGACCTCTTGACCAAATCGTTCCGGTAAGTGCTTATATCCCCGGTTGTCCGCCAAAGCCTGAGGCTATCCTTGCCGGCATTACCAAATTAGTAAAAAACATATAACCGATGGATAAAGAAGAATTTATAAAACATATACAGGCACATTCTCCGGGCGATGTTCTCAATACCGCCATACTCAAAAAGAACAGGGTGATGGTGGATATTAAACCGGAAGCAATACTTAAGGTTGCCGAACATCTGTACCGGGAGACAGGGTACAGATTCATCATTGCATCGGCTTATCACACCAAAAAGGGTTTTGAGATCCTTTATCATTTCAGTGATGACATAGAGGGAAATATCATCAACATACACGTGGTATTGCCTCAGGAAAAACCTGAGATAGAATCCCTGGCCAATATGCTGTCAGGAGCCAACTGGATAGAGCGGGAAATGAGTGAACTTCTGGGAATAACATTCCGGAACCATCCCGAGCCTGAAAAGTTGTTATCGGAGGGTAACTGGGCTGAAGGCGTATATCCCTACAGAAAAAAATTTAAATAATATACTGAAAATATGGCAAACAGGAAAATCATACCCGTCGGACCTTATCACCCTTTACAGGAAGAACCTGAATTGTTCAAATTGTATTGTGAAGGTGAAACCGTTAAGGATATAAAGTGGGAAACGGGGTATAATCACAGAGGAATAGAAAAGCTCAGTGAATCAAAAACTTTTGAACAGGTTTTTTTCCTGGTGGAAAGAATCTGTGGCATTTGCTCCACCTCGCATCCCTTTGCTTTCGCAAACTGCATGGAAGAAATTGCAGACGTGGAAGTTCCGAACAGGGCAAAATATATCCGCTCCATCATTGGGGAACTTGAAAGGTTACACAGCCATTACCTGTGGGTGGGTCTCGCCGGCCATTTTCTTGGTTACAATACAGTGTTTATGTGGGCCTGGAAATACAGGGAGCCCATACTCGATATGTTCGAGATCATCAGCGGGAACCGGAACAGTTATGCCATGTTCAAAATTGGCGGCGTACGAAGAGATGTTGACCAGACCCAGATCGAGCAGCTAAGAAAGGTTATGAATCAGATCAAAAAGAAAAATGATCTGCTGACCGGAGCTGTGATGGATGATCCCGTAATCCACGCCCGTACCAAAGGAGTTGGGGTTCTGACCAAAGAAGATGTTGTGGATTATGCCGCCGTGGGTCCAACTGCCAGGGCCTCGGGATGGGATATAGACGTCCGGCGCGATGATCCTTATGCTGCCTATGATATGATCGACTGGCAAGTAATAACGGCACAGGAAGGCGATGTATTTGCCAAAGCCAAGGTAAGGTTGCTGGAAAATTACGAATCCATCAAAATCATTGAACAATGCCTTGACGGCCTTGAAAAAGAGCCAGAAGGAGATATTGAGGTGAAGGTGAAAGAGATCCCGGAAGGCATGGGAACCGGACGTGCTGAGGCGCCCCGTGGGGAAGTATTCCATTTTGTCAAAACAGATGGCTCCAACTCACCGGTTCGCCACAAAATACGTGCGCCCAGTTACGTAAACATTGCTACCTTCAAAAAATCCTGCGTCGGGCAAACGATATCAGACGCGACCATTTCATTGGCCGCAGTGGACCCATGTTACTGTTGTACAGAAAGAATGGCTTTTGCCTATGACCATGATACAGGCAAAATGATCTACGATGGCAATCAGCTTGTTAAGCTGTCGCAAGAGAAAACGGATAAAATAAGAAAAACTTATAAATTATAGATTATGGATGTTTTGTATTACATCATATTTCTGCCGATCGTTGCGGGAATTGTTTTGTTTGCTTTTCCTGAAAAGCTGAAATGGATCAAAGCAACAATTACACTGATTGTTTCTGCTATTATACTATATTTTGCTTATCAGGTGTATCAGGCTGAAGAACAAACCCTGACCCTATCCCTTTTCACAGAAAGATTTGCAGCAGGCACCTTTTTACATGAGGTATTTGCCGGGATCAGCAAGCATTTTGTGCTGAATATTGATGCCCTTAGCAGGATGATCGTGTTGTTCACAAGCATCTTCGGTTTCATTATCAGCATATACTCCTCCATATATGTTACAAGGAAAAAAGAAATCTATCATTACTATCCTTTTTACCTGATCACGCTGGGATGTTCAGTTGCAGCTTTATTGGCCGATGATCTTCTGCTTTTTATCTTCTTTTGGGGAGTATTGGGCTTTACATTATATAAATTAATAAAAGCACATGACGAAATAAGTTCAGCCGCTGCTAAAAAATCGTTAATTATGATAGGTTCTTCCGATGGGATCATGATCATGGGTATTGCCATTATCTGGACTCTGACAGGTAATTTAAACATGAGTGAGCTGGATATAGCCACAAATTCAGGCATAGCGACTACAGCTTTTGTTACTTTGCTTATCGGAAGTTTTACCAAAGCCGGGGCATTCCCTTTGCATACCTGGCTGCCCGATTATTCCCAAAATGCACCTGCCTCAACAACAGCCTACTTACCGGCATCTTTAGACAAACTGCTGGGAATTTATTTCCTTGCAAGGATATGCATTGACCTTTTCAGGTTAAACCCAACATTAACCCTAATACTCCTTATCCTTGGCGTACTGACTATAATCATTGCCGTAATGATGGCACTGGTCCAGCATAATTTCAAAAGACTTTTGGGTTTCCATGCCGTTTCGCAGGTTGGATATATGATCGTGGGCATAGCCATTGCAACTCCTCTGGGGATTGCCGCGGGTCTGTTTCATATGGTAAACAATGCCTTATATAAAAGTGGATTGTTTTTATCGGCAGGGAGCGTAGAAAAACAGACCGGCAAATCTGACCTAGATGATGTGGGAGGATTGTCCAGAAACATGCCAGTTACCTTCTTTAGCGCCCTCATTTTTGCCCTTGCTATTTCAGGAATTCCACCTTTAAATGGCTTTGCGTCCAAATGGATGATCTATCAGGGTATTATTGATTTTGGCCATAGCGGAACAGGAATTGCCAGCCAATTATGGATCGTATGGCTTGCATTGGCAGTTCTGGGTTCTGCCCTGACCTTAGCCAGTTTTATCAAGTTCATTTCAGGCATATTCTTTGGGGAAAGGAAACCGGAATTTAACAAAATCAGGGAGGTGAATATACTGATGTGGCTTCCCAAATTGCTGCTTGCTCTAATATGTATCGCATTCGGTGCTTTTGCCACGACCTGGGTGGTACCCCAATTCTTTGGACCCTATGTGGGAGAATTTAATTTCACCGGGATCTGGGAATCCACAGCAGTTACCATATTTATTCTGCTTTCGATCATATTGGGTATCATCATTTATCTGATCGGAGACATCAGGAATATGCGCACGGCGGAATCATTTATTGGAGGTGAGACCTTCCGGGAGCAAACAGGCTACAAAGTAACAGAATTTTATAATACAATAAGGGAAATGAAACCTTTAAGCGGCATATATTCCAGAGCTGAAAAAGGATGGTTTGATATCTACCATTTATTGAAAAAGCTTTTTCTGGACCTGAACAGGTCTTTCAGCGAAGTGCATACAGGTATTCTCAACACCTATGCCATCTGGATCATTGCAGGGCTGGTGGTGATTGTGCTTTGTCTGATTTAAAAAGGCCAATGAAATATAAAATACAAACGTTAAATGCAGCAATAAATATATGGAAACGTTATTATCTGTTATATTGGTATTCATGATTATCGGAGCGATTTATGCGCTTCATGCCAGGGATTTGCTTTCTGCCGTAATTGCCCAGGGAATTGTCGGATACGGCCTGGTGATCTGTTTTCTTCATCTAAAAGCGCCGGATCTGGCAATCGTTCAAATTGTGGTAGAAACGATTACTCTGATCATCATGGTAGCTGTTGTACTTGATAGCAGCCGAAAAGAAATTAAAGCGGGTTTTACAAGGGGCAATGTCATTAACATGATCACTGCAATGGTTTTCATTGGTTTTCTGGTTTATTTTTTCAGTCTGGCCATCGAATCGCTACACGTTTTCGGAGATCATCCGCTGCGTATGGCTGAGACTTATGCAAAAGAAGGGGCTGAAAAAACCGGGGCCGCCAATCTGGTAACCGGTGTTTTGTGGGATTTCAGAGGTTATGATACATTGGGCGAAGCAACTATACTTTTTACCGCTGCCCTGGGTGTTTTGACAGTACTAAGATTAAGGGGAAAAAAATAAAATCTGTTTTATATGAAAGGTTTAACACCTATAGTAAAAAAAGTGGCCCAGTTGATGAGTGGCATCATCTTCATGTATGGCATATACATTGTCACTCATGGCCATTTAACCCCCGGTGGCGCCTTTGCAGGGGGAATCATCCTGGCCGGCTCTTTTATATTACTAATACTGGCCTTTGGAAGCGAAGTGATCAAACTCCGGAAAGAAGAAACCGGCTCGTCGTTTACAGAGAGTGTGGCTATCCTGGCTACCATCATATTAGCCACAGCGGGATTTTTTGCAGGTAGTATGGTCTTTTTTAACAATTACCTGCCTAAAGGTACCGTTGGAGAACTGGTAAGTGCCGGCGCCATTCCACTCTACAACATTTTTATCGGCGTAGAGGTTGCTGCTGCCATTGTAACCATATTCTTAGCATTGATAATCTTTAAAGAAGAAGAGGAAAAACGATGACAGTCTATATCATGTGTTTCATATTATTCCTGGTGGGTCTTTACGGAGTGCTGACCCGACGCAACCTGATAAAAATCGTAATCAGCGTTACCATTATGGAATTCAGCGTATTTCTGTTTTTTGTACTGATTGGTTATATTGAAAACGGTCTCGCTCCAATTCTAACAGAGGAGCTGAATAATCCGGTTTTTGTTGACCCCTTGCCCCAGGCAATGGTACTTACAGCCATTGTTATCGGCCTGGCTACATCGGCCATGCTTCTTGCAATAGCCATAAGGCTGTACAAGAAATACGGAACCTTTGATACACGCAAAATTAACAATTTAAAGGGATAAATTATGAGTGATCTGGTACCACTTTTCGTTATCTTGCCTTTAGCAACAGCCTTTCTAATCCCCATTCTCGGGCAGTTCATCAAAGGCTTTCAAAAAGGCTTGCTCCCGCTGGTGCTTTTATTTCTGACCATTCTGGCCATCAATTTCATTACAAAAGGGATCGGGCAACCCATCTCTTATCCGGTTGGAGGCTGGGACCCTGAGAACGGAATACCTATAGCCATCTATCTTGTACTGGACGGATTAAGTGTATTACTCTTGCTAATCATCAATCTGATCGGTTTTCTTTCAGCTTTTTACTCCATATCCTATATGAGAAAATTTACCTCTCAGAACAACTTCTATGCCTTGCTGGCACTGATGATAGCAGGAATGAACGGGGTGGTTCTGACCGGTGATATGTTCAACCTCTATGTATTCCTGGAAATTGCCGTGATAGCTTCCTATGCGCTGGTGGCATTCGGTATAGAACGTACTGAGCTGGAAGCCTCATTCAAATACCAGGTTCTGGGTGGAGTTGCCTCTTTACTGATTCTTTTCGCTATCGGATTATTATACTGGAGAACTCAAACCCTTAACATGGCCGATATTGCCAATGTTCTGAAGGAAGGATCAAACAGTTTCTACTTAACATTTACTCAGATCCTTCTGGTCGCAGGCTTTGGGTTGAAAGCAGCCATGATTCCATTCCATGCATGGCTTCCGGACGCCCACTCCTCTGCCCCCTCACCCATTTCTGCTATGCTTTCAGGAGTCCTTATCAAAGCCATAGGCATTTATGCCATCTTACGGTTATTCTTCAATATGTTTATAATCAATTACGAAATAAGCCTGGTCATCACAGTTATCGGAACCTTATCCATGATTATTGGAAGCTTGCTTGCCTTCGGCCAGTGGGACATGAAGCGTATGCTTGCCTATTCCAGTATTAGTCAGATGGGGTATGTGGTAATAGGCGTTGGAATGGGTATGATACTGCTGTCAAAAAATGGTGATGAATCTGTGGCTTCTCTCGCCATTGCGGGTGGTTTATTTCATCTGGTCAATCACGCAACATTCAAAGGACTGTTGTTCCTCAATGCCGGCGCCATTGAACATAAAACAGGTACCAGAAACATGAAGATGATGGGTGGATTGGCAAAGCAGATGCCTATTACATCAACCACTTCACTGGGAGCTTCCATGTCGATATCGGGTATTCCACCCTTTAACGGATTTTTCAGCAAACTAGTCATTATTATCGCCGCTATAAAAGGTGAATTCTACCTGCTTGCGGTTTTGGCTATTATAGTGGCATTTGTCACCCTGTCATATTTTCTTCGATTTCAGAGATATGCCTTTTTTAACAAATCTAAATTTACCAGAAAGATCAAAGAAGTGCCATTTCCCATGTGTTTTTCTATGGTCGTTCTGGTAATTTTGTGTGTGGGACTTAGTTTACTTATATTTCCCGGGATAAGAGACATAATACTAACCCCGGCAGTAGATGTACTAATGGAAACAACTAATTATTCATCGGCAATAATCGGAATGTAATATGAAGTACTTAGCA